>JAYVYS010000784.1:0-7486 GCA_043784005.1 Isosphaeraceae bacterium | reverse complement strand
CGAGCGACGACCGAGGGGTTTGCGCCTCGCGCGCCCCGAAACGCCTGGATGGCCGCTTGCTCCATCTCTTTCGCGGAACGTGCCATGAACGTGTGCCATCCTCGCCTGGTGAGAAGAAAAACGTAACCGTTAAATCCCGGTTTGGCATCGAGTTTTGGGTGGCTTGACAAGAAGCTTGATAATGATCCCGTGTATACTATGTGCTAGCTTTGTGCTAATTTTCTGAATGTTAGCACGTCGGATCAAACCTCAATTTTCGAGTCCCGCATTCTAAATCTCGCCAATCCCACGATTCACACTTCAGGACTTCCCATGCCCCCTCGTCGCGGTATCACCGTCGTGCGTTTATACGCGATCACAATCTCGTTGGCTTTCCTCCTTGGACAAAACATCACAGCCTCGTCTTTACCCGCCACACCTAAAACCAGCCGCCGTTCCGACGCGAATAATCAGGTCAAATTTAGCGGAGCCAGAAAGGACGACCCGAACCATTGGGTGCTCACCGTCCCAAATGACGGTTACGACCTGTGTATCGCGACACGTCTGATCAACGACACGGGTCTCGCTCCCATAAGATCAAGCAAACCGCTCACGGCCGGTGATCACGACATTCGTTTGAAGCAATCGCGTGAGGGCGAATTCTGGATCATCACCGTCACGGAAAAAAGCACTCCCCTTCTATCTGTGACGGAGACGGTCGACTGGTTTCATCGACCTGGAATGTTAGATGGATACAGCACAAATTTCGGGCTTCAACCTCACGATAAGACCGGCCCAGGTGTTTTCTACCGCCACCGGATCACACGCCAGATTACTCCCGATAACAAAATCCACGACCCCGGTCCTTACGACGGCATTCTGTTATGGCTCGAGCAGACCGACCGGCTGGCCGTCAAACCCTAAGCTTGCCTTTCACCTCTAAAGGCGCTTTTGGGTCACTGGCACGTTGATTGTCATTGAGGCTGCCCTGTTGGAGCGGCAGTCTGAGTTCTGGTTTGCTCACGGGCCTGCTCAACCCTGGCACGCAAAACACTGTGGAAGTCTGGACCTTTCAGAACAATCAGAAAATGGGAACAGGCAAAGAGGAGGAATCGAAATCATAGCAACTCTTCGACCTACGCCGTAACCTGTGAGGCCCGGACGGCTCGGAAAGTCGTTATCGCGGTCCATCTTGACTTTTCTGGTCGAAATAGAGATGATTCCGAACGAGGATCGCCGATGAGCGTTTCGTCCAAATGTTATTATGCGATCCGCGCTGTTTATGCGTTGGCCGAGCACAATAGCCAAGAGCCGTTGAAAATCGCGGAAATCGCCGAGCGGGAGAAGATCCCGATCCGCTTTCTCGAAGTGATTCTCAGCCAGCTCAAAGGGGGCGGCTTTGTGCAGAGCCGGCGCGGTGCGGAAGGGGGATACCGGCTCGCCAAGCCTGCCGAGTCGATCACCGTCGGTGCCATCATGCGCTATGTGGATGGCCCGATCGCCCCGATTGATTGTGTGAGCCAGTCGCGTCCCAAAGAGTGTGAGTTTCACGGGGATTGTCACTTCTTCGGGTTCTGGGGCCGCGTCCGACAATCCATCTCCGATGTCGTCGACCACACCACGATGGCCGATCTCGTGAAAGAAAACAAAGATCGTAAACGCGGATATGTCTCCGAGTGGGTGATCTAGCCAGCCGAGGTTTCGGGGATGGTTTTAAGAGCCGGCTCTCTTGTTTTTTTGGTTGCCTTCGCAGGGTGCGCGCCGACGCTCGACGCGAACGAGGATACGCTGACGATCGGGGCGTATTCCGTCGTCCGCGAGGCGTTTCACGACGCGGTCTTACCCGCGTTCGCGAATACCTGGAAAGCGAAGACCGGGCGAACGTTGCGTTTCGAGGAGTCTTACAATGGCTCGGGAGCGCAGAGCCGCGCGATTGCCTCGGGCTTTGACGCCGATGTCGCCGTGCTCTCGCTCGAAGGCGATATCGCCAGGCTCGTGAAGGCGGGGCTTGTCGATAAGACCTGGAATCAAGGGCCGCATCAAGGAATGATCACGCGAAGCCTGGTGGTGATCGGCGTACGTCCCGGCAACCCGAAGAACATCAAGGATTGGAACGATCTCACGCGGTCGGACGTGAGCGTGCTCTACCCCGATCCGAAAACCTCGGGAGGAGCGCGCTGGAATATCAACGCGATCTGGGGCGCGGGGCTCTTGAGCGGCGATGAGGGACTGCTTCGAAGGGTTCAGTCACGGGTCGTGAACATGGACTCGTCCGGAAGGCAGAGCATGGCGACATTCGAGCGCGGCACCGGTGACGCGATCGTCATTTATGAGAACGAGCTTTTGCTGCAACGAAAGCTGACCGGCGAAGACGCGCCCTTTGTCGTCCCTCTTTCCACCTTGTTAATCGAGGGGCCGGCGGCGGTGGTGGATACCTCGGTGAATCGCCATAACAACAGGGCGGTGGCGGAGGCATTTGTGGAGTTCCTTCGTGGCGAAGAAGCTCAGAAAATCCTGGTGGATTACGGGTTCCGGCCTCTCGACGCCACACTCGACCATCGCCCCTTGCCGCCGAAGCTCTTCAACATGGCCCAGCTCGGCGGATGGTCGTTGGTCAACACGAAACTGTACGACCCGGACGGGGTTTGGGACGCCCTTTTCACGGACAAGAAGCCGACGACCACGGTGTCGAGGGGGCGTTGAGCATGGCGGCAGGGACGACATCCAGGCGAACGAAAGGGGGAAAGCTCATCCGCGCGGCGAGCTTGTCGTACCTCGGCGCGATGGTCTTGATCCCGCTGGCGGCGCTTGGATACGAGTCGGTCGAACCCGGCGGGGCGGCCTTCCTGAAAGCGATTCGCGACCCCTTCGCGCAACACGCCTTGATGCTGACCTTCGTCACGGCCGGGATCATGGTCGTGATCAACGCCATCGCGGGAACCGCCACCGCCTGGGTCCTGGTCCGCTATCCGTTCCCCGGCAAAGGGGTCGTCAACGCCCTGATCGACCTCCCTTTCGCCGTGCCGACCGTGGTGACAGGCCTGATGTTGGTTGCGCTCTATGGACCCACAAGTGTACTGGGGGCCTTTCTCACCAGGCAGGGCTGGGATGTGATCTATCAAAAGCCGGGGATCATTCTCGCCCTCTTGTTCGTGACCTACCCGTTCGTGGTGCGAAGCGTTCAGCCGGTCCTGCTCGAAATGGATCGCGCCGAGGAAGAGGCCGCGACGACGCTGGGTGCCAGCCCTTTCACGACGTTTCGGCGCGTGATCCTCCCCACACTCTGGCCTGCGATCCTCACGGGCACGGCGCTTTCGTTCAGCAGGGCGCTGGGAGAATTCGGCAGCGTCGTGATGGTCGCCGGCAACCGCCCGCTCGAAACGAAAACCGGGCCGATGTATATCTTCGGCGAGATCGAGAGTGGTAATCGGCACGGTGCGATGGTGGTTTCTTCGGTCTTGCTGGCGTGCTCGCTGGGAGTGCTCGTCGTGTTGAACCGGCTCCAGCAGCGGGGTGGAGAGCATTCTCATGGCGATTGAGCCCCAAACCCGGATCGTCGCGAACCCGCTGCGTTTCCGCCCTCGCAACGTCGGGCGGTTCTTGCTCACGGCGACCGTGCTGAGCTGGTTCGGGATCTTGATCTTGGTGCCGACGTTCGCCTTGGTGCGTGGAGCATTTGCCGGAGGAATCACGCCGTTTCGGGACGCGGTGACGTCTCCCGACGCGATCGCGGCGTTCAAGCTGACGCTGGGAATCACATTCGTGGCCACGGTGGTCAACACGATCTTCGGCCTGGCATTCGCCGTGGTGTTGGTGCGACAGCGGTTCTGGGGCAAGACCCTGGTAGATGGGCTGGTCGACCTTCCGTTCGCCGTCTCGCCGATCATCGCCGGGCTGATGCTGGTGATCGTTTACGGGCCGAAGGGTTGGATCGGACGCTGGCTGGAAGCGGTCGGTATCCGGGTCGTTTATGCCTGGCCGGGAATGGCGCTCGCAACCATCTTCGTGACGTTGCCGTTCGTCGTTCGCGAGGTCGTGCCGGTCTTGCGAGAGTTCGGGATCGATCAGGATGAAGTCGCCTACACGCTGGGCGCGGGGAAGTGGACCACGTTTTGGCGAGTGACCCTGCCCTCGATTCGCTGGGGGCTTGCCTACGGCGTGACGCTCACCGTGGCGCGGGCGCTCGGAGAGTTTGGCGCGCTGCTCGTGGTTTCCGGAAACATCCTCGGTCGCACACAGACTGCGACATTATATGTTCACGATTCGATTGAGAGCTTCAACACCGAAGGCGCTTACGCCGCTAGCGTGGTGCTGGCCGGGGTGTCGTTTGTAATGTTGATCGGCATGGAAACGTTGCGGAAGCGGGTTGATTGGCACGAGAGGCCGGACTGACCAGACGGCTTGAGGGAGAGACCATTGTGAGCATCGTCGTAAAAAACCTCTCGAAGCGGTTTGGCGCGTTCCAGGCGGTGAACGACGTATCGTTCGAGGTGCCGGCGGGGCAGCTCGTCGCGTTGCTCGGGCCTTCGGGCTCGGGAAAAAGCACGATTCTGCGGATCATCGCGGGGCTCGAACCGGCGGATTCCGGAGAAGTGGAACTCACCGGCGAAGATGCGTCAAGCCTTCCCGTTCAAGAGCGCGGAGTCGGATTCGTCTTTCAGCATTATGCGCTCTTTCGGCACATGACGATCCGCCAGAACATCGCCTTTGGCCTGGACGTCCAGAAACCGCGGCCGCCCCGCGATGAGATTCGCCGCCGCGTGGATGAATTGCTCGAACTGGTGCAGCTCTATGGATATGCAGAGCGCTACCCGTCACAGCTTTCCGGGGGCCAGAGGCAACGTGTCGCGCTAGCGCGGGCGCTCGCCCCTAGGCCCAAGGTATTATTGCTGGACGAACCCTTCGGCGCGCTCGATGCGAAGGTCCGCGACGAACTTCGCACCTGGCTCCGCAAACTTCATGATGAGGTCCACGTCACCAGCCTGTTCGTCACACACGACCAGCAAGAAGCGTTCGAGGTCTGCGACCAGCTCGTGGTGTTGAACAAGGGGCGAGTCGAGCAGATGGGGCCTCCGCAGAGGCTTTACGAGTACCCCGCGTCTCCGTTCGTGACCGAGTTCCTGGGCGCTGTCAACGTGCTTCGGGTGGAAACCGTTCTGGGAATGGACCAGCTTGGCGACGAGATGCCGCTGCCGATGGCGATCCCCGGCCTCGATCGTCCGTTGCCGGGTGCCTTGCCCTCCTCGGTCTACGTCCGACCGCACGACTTCGAAATCTCGCGAGAACTCAACCGACGCTCTGCCTGGACGGGTCGCATTCAAAAGCTCACTCCTCTGGGAGGCATGGTTCGGCTCAACGTCGTGTTGCTCGATGGCACCTATTTGAATGTGCAGATTTCTCGTGAAGTGTGCCTGACACTTGACCTGGCGCAAGGTGAGCACGTCTTTGTCACTCCGAAAGACTTGAAGGTTTTCCACGAGTCGAAAGCGTTCGTCGAAAACTATGTGATCTGAACCCTGATGGGACGACGGACCATGCCGATCGCTCCGCGTATTCGATGGATCGATCCAGGCTTGGCATGCTTATGCGCGGTGATCGGGATGGTGTTGGCGGTGGCACCTCACCTCGCGATGCTGGCGGCTCACGGTTCTCTGTTGTATCTGGGCGATGGAGACGACGTGTTTTACACGGTCATCTCCCGCGCGCCCTATCGCGGTGAACATGGGCTCAGCGATCCGTTTCAGCCCGCGCGATCGCCCCGACAAACGCTCTATCCACCCCTGCCTTTTGTACCGCTGGCGAAGCTGACAAGACTGCTGGGGATCGATCGTTTGCTGATGCCATTGGTCTGGCGTGTGGTCGGCGGGTTCTTGCTGGGCGCAACGCTCTATACCGTCTTTCGAGTTTTACTCTCGGGAACGCATCACCCGCGCGGCTGGGCTCTGGGTTGCGCATTGATCGCGCTGGCGGACGCGGGATTTGTCGGCGGTCAGACGTTATGGGGAGCGGCCGGGCTTCTCCGCGCGATGACCCGAGGGACGACCCCGATGAGTGTGCCGAATGCCCTGGGACAGTTTCGGGTCGTCACGCCCTTGGTCAGCCTCCCCCTATTGCTTACGCTCGCCGCATTGATCGTGCCTCCGCTACAGCCTCGTTCACGGACCTGGCACGAGATCGTCGCGGGTATGGTTTTTCTCGGATTATGTGTTCATGTTTATTTTTTCTTCTGGACGGCGGCGGTGGTGGCGTTGGTCTTGAGCCTGGCCCGGGCGGTCGTCACGAAGGTTTATACAGAACGCGATTTTCTTCTGTTGGTGCTTATGGGAGGGATGGTGCTGGGATCGCCCCAAGTCGTGACCAACGCGCGGGCGTTCTCCGACCCGACCCTCAAGCCGATTTTGGAGCGGACCAACCGAGGACGGGTCCTGGAGCCGGGTGACCCTTTGCGAACGCGCTATCTCTGGAACGTCTGGGCGTATGCCAAGCTCACGTTCGGCGCGTTCGTCGTGTTCGGGTTTAGATTCCGAAGGCTCTTCCCGATTTGGGCGTTCACGGCGGCGGGGTTCGCGTTGACGAATAGCGCGACGCTGACCGGCCTTGAGTTTGAGAACTTTCACTGGGTCTATGTACATGCGCCCTTCGGCGAGATCCTCCTTCTTTCGGGGTCTGTCTTTTTGATCGACAATTCGCGATTTCAAAACATTGGGTTGAAATGGTTGGGGATCGTGCCGGTATTCGTCGTGTTACTCGCATCGATCTGGCGACCTTATGAAGCGCTGCGCAATTCTGAGGCGAGACTCTATACCGGCACGTTGCGCGACCTGTTACCGCTTCGTTCGGAACTGGCGAAGCTTGGCCCGAACGATATTGTCGCGGGCCGTTGGCCTTCAGTGAATGTCGCGCTCTTGCTCACCGATTCCGGACAGCTTTACCAGTATGATCAGACAATGTATAGCACTCTCGCGCCCATTGAAGAGGTTTACGAGCGCAAGGCGCTCAATGCCTGGATGAACGGCTTAAGCATGCGGGAATATCGCGATGAGATCCAGCGAGAAGAAACCCCGACGAGCGTTCAACTGTTGAAAGCTCGCGAAACGCTCTACGACGATCTGTTGTCCGGAGAAACCGCCGCTCGATTTCTGGAACGCTACCGGCCGACCCACCTGATTCGTCCCGTCGCGGACGGACCGCCGCCAGTCGATCGTGGAGGGCCTTGGGATCGGGCGGGAAGTCGAGGCGGGTGGGCCTTATGGGCTCGACGTTAAGCCTGTTCCTTACCACGAAACCGAACGGATTCATTGGCCTCGTGGCGCATACATGATCACTCCGACCCCAATCAATGCGATCGCGCCGCCGATGAGGTCGTAACGATCGGGGGTGACGCCGTCGATCCTCCAGCCCCAAGCGATGGAAAGGGCGACGAACACCCCGCCATAGGCGGCATAGACGCGGCCGAAACTCGCGGGTTGAAGTGTGGGGATCACGCCGTAAAGAAACAGGATGACCA
>JAYVYS010000783.1:0-4938 GCA_043784005.1 Isosphaeraceae bacterium | reverse complement strand
GTCGAGCGAAGGGACGCGAGGAGCGACATCCTTGATCTTCCTGACAAGGTAGCGATGGCCGGTCGGGTCCGTAAGTTCAAGGGGTTCGTACAGAGAGGTCTTCGCGTCGAAAAGCTCGTCGACAAACTTTCTGCCGCCACTGAACTTGGTCAAACCCACCTCGGCCGAGGAGACGATGCCGTACTTCTCAGCGCGTTCGCGAGAGAGCAGGGGGGCGAGGTCATATTCCAGCCCTTCCGTCTTGGCGGCGGCTTTCAGGTCGACAAACGACGGGACAACCGCTTTGGTCGTCGTGCCGTCTTTCTTGGCCTCGGCGATCTCGTCAAGGGCTTCGAGGTATTTGTCCGCGAACGGGATCATGACCTCGTCTTTGAGCTTTGAGAACTTGTTCAAGATCTCGGTTGCCGCCCGTTCGTCGGCCAGCGAAACCGCGAGGTTGACCTTCACATCGGCGAAGGGCTGAACCTGCGGGGGGGTCAGTTCGGGTTGTCCCTGAAAGATCTCATCGGGAAATTCGGAGAACTTGCGGAACTCATTTTTACGATTCTCATAGTAGGAGAGCAGTTCCGCGTCGGTCAGCGTCCCTTTGATCCCGCGAGCGATCGACTCGCCATCCAGTGAAAGAATCTCAGCTTGAATTTCTCGGGGGACTTTGAAACCAGGGTTTGCCTTATCAGGGTCGGGAAGTTGATCTTTATGTTTGTTGTAGAAATTGAGCAAATCGGTTTGAGAAGGCTCGCCCACTTTGTTCAGGAAATCTTCGGTTCGAAACGCGACGGCACGAGCGGAGACTCGCTCAGTCTGATCGCGATACGCGTTGAAGACGTCAAGCGGGGTCACGGTCGGCGAGCCGATGAGGTCGCGGACGTTCGCGATCCGGATCTGTCCCGAGATCGCTTCGAGGATTTGCTCTCCACTGACTCGATCGTTAAACCGGGAGAGGATAAGCTCGAAAAGTTCCGGAGTCATCCCCGGCACGCGCTGACGAAGCCAAGCGCGGGCGATCTCGGGTCCCGTGGGCATTCCCAGCCGATCCGCTTCCTCTCGAAGAATCATGGCGTCAACGAGCGAACGGGTGTTCGTATCGCCGAACGCCTTCTGCACGGGGCGTCGGCTGATCATGCCGCTGAGTTCGGAAATAAAGAGGTTGGCGTTGATTCGCTCGTTCGCGAGTCCGCTGATTTCGCTCCGGTAAACTTTTCGGCCATTGAGCTCGACGACCACGGTATCACCGCGAGACGACGTGCCGCCGTTGAGCATTCTCGGGAGGGAATCCGCCACGACGAAGCCGAACATGGCGAGGATCGCAAAGATGGCCAGCAGCTTACGCTGGTGACGTCGAAAGATGGCGAACGGCATGGAGTTCCTCGATGCTCGGAGACGACCCGGGCGGGGACCACCTCTTGTCGGACCCCTTGACACGCTATGCTACGCTAGCTATTTGAAGGACGCGGCCTCGATACGACCGGCCCAACCCGTAGTGTATTCGGGACCAACCGTCCGCACAACGTCAAACAGGACTTTCCCCTGGAGACCGGCCCGATGCCGCTTCTCCACCCGACCGCCGCCGAAACCGGCTCAAGGGAACAGGATAGGACGATAACGTGGCTCGTAAGTCTGCCAAGAACGCTGAGAACGATACCCCGACGGAACGCCGCGCTCCGGCCTCCGATAAGAAGACCAAAGCACGCCCCGCGGCGGCCAAGGCCTCCAAACCCAAGGCTGCGCCCAAGACTTCCGTCCCCCGAAAAAAGGGAGTTTCCGAGGGAGAATCCGGAAACCCTTCCGGGCGAGCGCTTGTGATCGTCGAAAGCCCCAAAAAGGCAAAGTCGATCAACAAGTTTTTGGGCTCGGGATTCGTCGTGAAAGCGAGTATGGGGCACGTCCGAGACCTTCCCGACCGTAAGCTCGGGCTCGATGTCCTCGACAACTACGCCCCGACCTACGAAATCATGAAGGGCAAAAAGGATACGATCAACGAGCTGAAACGTGAAGCCGCCAAGGCGAGCATTGTCTATCTCGCGACCGACCCCGACCGCGAAGGCGAGGCCATCGCCTGGCACTTGCAGCAAGCTCTCGACCTTCCCGACGAGCGCGTTCGGCGAGTGACCTTCCATGAAATCACAGAGCGCGCCGTGAAGGAGGCGTTCAACCACGTCGGCCCGATCAACATGGAGATGGTCAACGCTCAGCAAGCCAGGCGCTTCCTTGACCGCTTTGTGGGCTATCAACTCAGCCCTTTGCTTTGGAAGAAAATCGCAAGGCACCTGAGCGCGGGACGAGTGCAAAGTGTCGCCGTCCGCCTGATCGCAGACCGGGAGAAGGAAATCCGCGCCTTCGTCTCGGAAGAATATTGGAGAATCACCGCGACATTGAGCCCCGTTGGAGCGACCGCCGAGGAGGAAAAAATTCCAGGCCCTCCTCGCCGAGTGGGCCTCTTCAAAATTCGAGGCCCGGAACGAGGAATCCGCCCGCGCCATTCGTGACTCGCTCGCGTCGTCTCCTTACACCGTCTCGAAGGTCGAGCAAGTCGACAAGCTCGACAAGGCCGACCCGCCTTTCAAGACAAGCACCTTGCAACAACAAGGCGCGATCCGCCTGCGATTCTCGGGCAAGCGGACCATGAAAATCGCGCAGGAACTTTACGAAGGCATCGAAGTCGATGGCACCGGCCCGGTTGGCCTCATTACTTATATGAGAACCGACAGTCTTCGAGTCTCTGACGAGTCGGTCACGGCCGTCCGCGAGATGATCGTTCGCGACTTTGGCGACCGATACCTCCCCGCCAAGCCGAACCGTTACGCCGCGAGCAAGCAAGCGCAAGAGGCTCACGAAGCTATCCGGCCCACCGACCTGGCGTTCCATCCCGACACCGTCAAGGGACGTTTAAGTCATGATCAGTTCAAACTTTACAACCTGATCTATCGCCGATTCGTCGCCAGCCAGATGACGCCGGCGGTCTTCGCGGTGACCAATGTCGAGATCTCCGCGGGTCAGGGGTTGTTCAAGACTCAGGGCAAGATTCTCAAATTCGACGGACACCGGAAAGCCTTGGCTCCCGCCGGCAAGCAAGAGGACCAGCTTTTGCCGCCGTTGGAGGTGAACCAGGCGCTCGACCTGCACTCGCTCGATCCTTCGCAACATTTCACCCAGCCGCCGCCGCGTTTTTCGGAAGCCACGCTGATCAAGGCGTTGGAAAAAGAAAACATCGGCCGTCCGAGCACCTATGCGCCGATCATCCAGACGATCCAGACCCGAAATTATGTCGAGCAGAAAGAGCGCAGGTTCTTCGCCACCGACCTGGGAATGATCGTGACCGACGCCCTTGTCGAGCACTTTCCAAAGATCATGGATTTGAAGTTCACGGGCTACATGGAGGATGAGCTTGACGACATCGCCTCCGCCAAGGAAGACATGGTCAAAGTCCTGGACGAGTTTTACCACCCGTTCCAGGAGGCCTTGAAGCAGGCTGAGACCAAGATGCAGAAGATCTCTGTGCCTTCAAAAGAGATCTGCAACGTCTGCGGCGCGCCGATGGTCGTGAAGTTCAGCAAGTCGGGACAGTTCCTCGGCTGCTCCAAGTATCCCGAGTGCAAGGCGACGCGCCCGATGGACGGCTCGGCGCGTCCGGAAGCGGTTGAGACTGAACACAAATGCACAAAGTGCGGCAAGTCGTTGATGCTCCGCCAGAGCAAGCGCGGGCCGTTCCTCTCGTGCTCGGGCTATCCCGGCTGCAAGGAGTCTTACAACCTCGACGCGGCGGGGAACCCGGTCCCTTCGGTTGTTGAGACCGATCATGTTTGCGAGAAATGCGGCAAGCCGATGGCGCTTCGGCAAGGCTCGCGAGGGGCCTTCCTCGGATGCACAGGTTACCCGAAGTGCCGCAACACAACGCCAGTCGACGATAAAGGCGAACCCGTCAAGACGGTCAAGATCGACGTGAAATGCGAGAAGTGCGGCGGCCCGATGGGGGTGAAACAAGGACGTCGAGGCGCTTTTCTCGGCTGCCTGGCCTATCCCAAGTGCCGAAGCACCGCCCCCATCCCTGACGACCTCAAGGAACAACTCGGGGAAGTCGCGGCCGCCACGGGAGGAGCCAGCACCGGCCCGGATTTGAAGTCGATCCAGGTCGAGGAAACCTGCGAAGATTGCGGCGGTGCGATGACGGTGAGGCGGGGGCGTCGCGGGCACTTCTTGGGCTGTGCGAACTACCCCAAATGCAAAGGGACCAAGGAACCGGGAGAGGCCACCAAATTGAAAATCGAAGCGGCGGGCGTGGGGTGAGACCGTGGTGCCCGTGGCGGGAACAATATCCAGGCGCATGATTTGCATGAGAAGGGCACGGAACGTCCGCTATCGAAGCCACGTTCCTTGTCCTTTCCCATGACCGCCTCAACGACGCGGCACATCTTTAATTGCGAGGCTCCCGGATGCGAGAACCGAATATCGCCGTTTACGGATCGAAGACGTGCCCGGATACCGTGCGGGCGATCAAGTCCCTTGAAGGTCGGCAAATCGCTTATGAATTCAAAGATGTCGATGACTGCCCCGAGTTCAATGACTTCATCGCCGGTCTGAATGGCGGAAAGCGCGTCATGCCGACCATTCGGATCAACAACGACACACTTATCGACCCTTCCGAGCATGACCTACTCGAAGCGGTCGAGAAGGCCAGCGCGACCGCCTGACCGTCATACGCGACTCATTCCTTACCGGTCTCGTCGGGTTCCTCGTCCAACTCAAGACGGGTGATCCCCGGGCCGAGGGCAAGTGCATAAGCGGTTGCATACGTTCGGCAATGTGAAATCGAGATCAGGATATCGCCGATCCCTCGCTCGATGGCCGCCTCTTTCGCACCTCCGCAGATATGGACTTTCGGCGCACCCGAAAAGCCGTTGCGAACCTCCAGGTCGGTCCAGGCGATCCCGCGTGCCCATC
>JAYVYS010000782.1:0-4907 GCA_043784005.1 Isosphaeraceae bacterium | reverse complement strand
TGCCTCCCGGGCTGGAGCCTGGAGTAGCATGGAACAGACGAGCAGTGAGAGTGAGTGCATCGGTGTGAAACCTCCTGTCGTCAACTTGCGAACGGTCGTTCGCTTCGCACAGAGTGGAACGCTCAAACGATAAGTGCGCTTTCAGTGACGGGTTCGTCCCCACGAAACCCATTCGAAGGCCCTGAATTCCGCGATCGGACCCGTCGATCGTTGAATGATAAAGCCGATTTTATGAAGGAGGTACACCTTCAAGGGTTCGGCCCAAGGCGAGCCGAGCGGAGAGCCAGCGCCGTTTGAGGGTTCGCTCGGAGATTCCCAGGAGATTCGCGGCCTCGGCCTGGGCAAGCCCCTGGTAATAGATCAGATCGAACGCGGCGCGCTCCTCGTCGGGAAGGATCGCCACTTGCTCGTGGAACTCGACCCAGCCGCAGATTTTGGCCGGGTCGTGTGTGCTCTGTGGGCTATCGTAGGCCGGGGGCAGGGAACTGTCGGAGTCGCCAATGCAGGCGTTCGAGGCGTGGTTGGCTCCAATCCCCTCCGGTCCAAAATGACGACGGACCTGGTCGATCAACTCGCGACGGATCTGCAACGCCGCCAGCCTGTGAAACTCCGCAGGGGTCGCGGGTCGGGTTTCCCTCAGCGCTTTCCAGAGCCGGACCGAGGCGTTCTGGCAGATATCCTCGGTCTGCTCCCAGCGCCTGAGCCGCGGATAATCTTTGAACATGCGGTCCGTGAGAGTCGCCAGACGGGTCGCGGAGTGGTTGATCAGTTCAGCGCACGCCTGATCATCGCCTTCCGCGAGGCGCTCGATGCAGACCTGGATGTGTTCGGCCGAGTGGCAGCCGTCGGTCATCGGCGGTTTCCATGAACACGAAGCTCTTACATGCATGCACGATAGAGGTATTGTACCTCGATCTCCGCGCGCACGTAAGGAATCCGGACCCCATGTTAAAAATTTGTGGCCCGAGCTGCCGATGGCTCTCGCCGGGAATCTCAGGATGTCAGTTCAGGATGGTTCGTGATCAACCGCGAGAAACGGACCAACTTGCAAGTCGACTCTAAACGCGCGGACGCAGACGTTCGCCCATTGATGTCGATCACCAATGATGTCCGCAGGGTCGCTTTCTTTATTCAACGTACGACCTCGGCTCGTCTGACGCGACTGAGATCGCACGTTTTTCCAGACACTTTTGGACTCTGTCCGGGGCGATGTCGCGCCGGGCGGTCGATCACTCTCCTTCTTTGAATGAACGAAAAGGTGAGGCTCCATGAATACCCGCGACGTGACAGCGTGTCTTTCGATCCGAAGCTTGATGGGGCGGACGGTGGCAAAGTCACGGAAGGCGCGGGCACGCATGCGGCGTCCCACTCTGGAAAACCTGGAACATCGCGAACTCTTGTCAGGCATCATCCAGTATCCGCTTGGAACCACGTCGACGAGCAGTTTCGGCATCACGAGCTCGCGGAACGGCAGCCTTTACATGGCCGAGACGAACAGCGCGATCGCGGAAGTATCGACCGCCGGTGCGCTGATCAAGGAGTTCGCGCTCCCGAACGACGGCTCGATTCCTGCGTTCGCCCTCGATCTCGCGTCCGATAGAAATGGCAATATCTGGTTCACGACGACGGGAGGGGGGGGGACGCCGACTGGCGGCGTGAAAGGTGCCATCGGCATGCTGGCGCGGTCGAGTGGCAATGTCACCTATTACGACACGACAAGTCCCGACCTGTCCGGCGCGATCACCATCGGGCCGGACGGCAACCCCTGGTTCAGCGAAACGGGTAAACTCGGGACGATCGACCCGACCGCGCCTGTCTCGACGGCGGTGAAAGAGTTTGATGTCGCCGGTTCCGCGAATACAAACACCGTGCAGAGTATCTCCGCCGGGCCGGCGTTGCCCAATGGTGACGGGACCATTTACCTCACGGCATCCACCAATCTCCTCCAGTTCGACGTGACCAAAGGCACCTTCGCTCCTCCCATCGCGCTTCCGCAGCAACAGAGCGCGGGATCGATCGTGAAATCGCTGGACGGAAAAACCCTCTGGATCGGCCTCGTCGGCAGCGGGTCGACAATCGCCGGCCTCGATCAGTTCGATCCGGCGACGCAAACGTTCACGCCCCATCTGTTCACAACCGCCACCTACAGTCTCGTTGACGGTCCCCTGGTGCTCGCCCCGGACATTAACCATAATGTGTGGTTCACCGACGGCACCACCGGAAAGATCGGTGAGTTCGACACGACGACGCAGTCCTACAGTGCGCTCGGCCCGTTAAGCACCGGCGGCCAGGGTGCTTACATCACCGGCGGGTTGGACGGCAATCTCTGGTTTTCCGCCTCGCAAACCGGGGCGATTGGCCAGGTCGTGCTCGGGTCCACCGTTCCGACCACCGCCGATATCTCGATCACCGCGGTTCCCTTGACGGGCACCTATGCCTGGGGCGACTCGCCGACTTACCACCTGACGGTCGCGAACGCGGGTCCGGCACCGGCCACGACCCTGATCGTGAACGTTTTCCTCCCGTCGAATACCTCTTATTCCGGGCCGCAGGGCGGGATTCACGACGTCCAGTGGAACCAGTCCACCAACACGGTGTCTTACACGATCTTTAGCCTGGCGAGCGGCGCTCAAGCGGATGTGCCGATTCAGGTCACTACGACGGGATTGGGGGCGCAAAACTCGTTGGTCACCGATCCCAATTCCGCTTACGGCGCGGCTCCGCGGGCCAACGTCGGCGGTTCGGTCACCGATCCGAACACGGGCGACAACACGGTACGGCTTCCCGTTCTCAACGTGGTTTCCGCCACACCCGACCTGGTGATCTCAGGCACGGTCTCGCCGACGACAGTGAACACCAACGACGTCGTGGATTATTTCCTGACCGTGACGAACAACGGCAATTCGGTCGCCTCGAACGTCGTGGTGAGCGAGACGTTGCCGAAAGGGTTTGTGTACGTGGGATCGACCGACCCCACCAGCGGGTTTGCCTGGAACTCATCGACCAGCACCGTGACGTACACCGTCGGCAGTCTGTTCCCGCAGAAGTCGATCTCTCCCACGTTTCCCGTCGAATCGCCGGTCGCCGGAACGTTCGGCGTCTCCCCCTTCATGATCACCGCGACGGTCAAGAGCGACGTCACCGACCCGACCCCCGGGGACAACACGTTCACTTCCCCCACGATCATTGTAAAGTCCACGGCGACGAACACGGCGGACCTCGTGGTCGTCGCGGGCGTTCCTTCCACCACGGCACACCCGTTTCAGCTGATCACGTATCAGATCGGTCTCGCTAATGCCGGGCCTGCCGTGGCGACGAACGTCAACGTCTCATTCCTGACGCCGGCTGGGGTTGGATTTGACTCGGTATCGCCCGGCTCCATTCTGACTTATCCCTTGAACGCCTTTAGGTTGGTCACCTACCACTTCAACAGTCTGCCGGTTGGAGCGGCTTCTCCGATCACGTTTAGACTGAGCGCGACAACCGTCGGCACCGTTCCCGGGTTCAAGGTGATCGTCTCGAGCGACAATGACAATAACCCCGGAAACAACACCTCCACATTCGCCGCTGTCAGTATCGTGTCGCCGGTGGTGGTCGTGTCGAAAGTCAACGAGCAAACGAGCGTCGCACTCAACAAGCAGAACCGGGCGATCCTGACCGACACGGTTCTGATCACCAACACCGGCACGACGACCGCCACGGGCTACACGTTCAGGGCCGGAATGCCGATCGGGGCGACGAAGTTCGTCGGCTCGTTCGTTCCCTCCAGCCCCAAAGATCCGAAGTTCTCGGCCCCGGTTTCCGACTTACTCGCCAAGACGATCACTGTGAGCTTGCCGGCGATCCTTCCCGGCAAGTCGATCAAGATCACGTTCACGGGAACCGTCTCGGAAAGCGCCTTCAAGTACGGGTCCGCGACGAGTTCCGCGACCGTCGCCGACTCCACGGCCAGCACGGGCAGTTCTTCGGTTGATTACCAGACGACTCTCCAGGCCCCGCCGCCGCCGCCGGCCAAGAAGTCCGACGTCTCGCTGAAGCTGACCAACGGAACAACGAGCGTTACTCTGAACAGCGACAAACAGGGTTCGCTCTTTTACACCTTCCAGATCACGAATAACACCGCTTCGCCGATCTCGAATGACACGTTCACCGACACCCTTCCGGCCTTGGTCACGCAGATGTTCGCGTCGGCGACTCCCGTCGATCCGAAAGCGCCACGGATCATCCTCACGCAGGATTCCCGTGGTAAAAACATCCTGACGTGGACGAACTTCACGATCCCGAGTCACAGTTCGATCACGCTTTTTGTCGCCGCGGTCGCCAGCGACAAGACCCCGACGACCAAAGGAAACGTCACGAACGTGGCGACCCTGAAGCATGGCAGCCTTTCCGTTCCCAACGTGTCGATCACCACGAAAGTGATCCCGCCCGTGGTCGTACTCCCGACCGTGGTTGACCTACTCAATACCACGATCGGCAAGACCATCAACACGGCGATCCTCGAGAACATTCCCAAGGCGGTGGGATCGGGCTTGACGTCCGCCACGCTCTTGACGCAGCCGCCCGCGAACCCCCCCAAGCTGACGGTCCTCTCGGGCAATCGTGTCACTAAGACCATCAGCGGCGTCGTGACCGCCACTTACGCCACACTTATCGGGAATCTTGATGTGGTGGTGAGCATCTCCTCCTCCATCAACGCGAAGACCGCCAGCGAGATCTCCGTGCATCTCGGGAGCGCGACAGACGCGATGGCGTACGACAGCTATATCAGCGCCGCGAATCTCGCGACCATTCAGAAGAACCTGCTGCAACTGATCAACAAGAATCAGGCGATTCTCACCAAGGCCCTGGCGTAACCTTTTGATCCGAGGATCGAACACTCGGAACGCCTTTCCAATCGAACCCCC
>JAYVYS010000781.1:0-32303 GCA_043784005.1 Isosphaeraceae bacterium | reverse complement strand
GACTCTTCAACGTCGAAGCCATGACACGCATGATGGGCGATTCCCGAGCTACTCGACTTTTTTATCCTTTTCCTCACCGACGAGCTTGGCGGCGTCGGTATCGGCGACGTTGTAGAGGGGGAGGTACCGGTAATAGACTTCGAGCGAAAGAATGGAGAGGGAGGTCAGGAAAAGCCTGCCTCCGGAACGTGCCCAGCGGTCGGGCTGCGGTTGGAACGGGTCCCAGCTTCCGTGGTCGCACCCGGAGCCGGTGACCTGCATCGCGATCAGGCCCTCACGAATCTTGACGTTCCATCGCTCCCAGTCTTTGTTCTGCATGTTGTGCAGGAGCTGCGTCGCGTAGTACCAGTAGTAGATGTTTCGCTCGTTGGATTCGAGCAAATCGACGGCGATCCGGCTCGCTCCCTTCACGAGGGGAGGAAAGGTGCGAGGCCAGCCGAGGTACTGCCGGCTGAGCAGGGCCTCCGCCGTCATGGTGGGGGTTGGGGGACCTCCAGGCGTGTAGGCATATGTCACCTTGCTTCGGTCTGAAGCCGCAGCGTCAAGATAGGCGCGACACCCTTTGATCACGCCCGGCGCGACATTGAGCCCGGAAATCTTGGCGCTTCGCAGCGCGAACATCTGCCAGCCGAAGACCGAAGTATCTCCCGCCTGTCCGGGTTGATAACGCCAGCCGCCATCGTTCGAGTTTTGCGACGCGGCGATGAAATCAATCGCCCGTTGCGCCGGCTCAAGAAGCATCCGGTCTTTCGATAAACCGTAGGCCTCACAAATCGCCATCGTCGCGATGGCGTGGCTATACATGTGCGTTTGCCCATTCTGGCCGACGAAAAAATCGCCGTTGGGCTGCTGGTTTGCG
The DNA here is from genome assembly GCA_043784005.1 of Isosphaeraceae bacterium. Taxonomy (GTDB): domain Bacteria; phylum Planctomycetota; class Planctomycetia; order Isosphaerales; family Isosphaeraceae; genus JAYUFP01. The sequence goes on along the minus strand of JAYVYS010000781.1, from coordinate 31,444 downwards.
ACGAGCCATTCGAGAGCGCCGCGAATGTTCGGTTGATACCGGCTCTTCGCCGTGTGGATATGCCCGGCACCGAGTAGGGGCAAGAGCGCGAGTCCGGTCGCGGCGGCCTCGGATTCCCCGACCTCATGCATCCGGCACCCGCCCGGACCGTTGCATTGTGACTGAAAATTCAGACTCCACCCACCATCGGCCCGTTGGTGTCGAATCAGCCAGGCGAGCCCGTCCTCCACGGCCTTCTCTGAGCGAACCGTTCCCCCTTCACGCCTCAAAAGTTTCGCGCGAACGGTCGGGTCGCCTCGTCCGGAGAATGGGGCGGAGAGGTCTTCACTATGAAGTCCATTGATGATGGACGCGAGGCCTCTCGGGTTATTTGGATTGAAGACTTTGAGCGCGTTCTTGGATCGAGGAGAGTCGGCTGAAAGCAAGGGGGCGCGCTCCGGCACAAACTCCGGCGAGGTCAACTCGGGGGCGAATTTCGCCAGTCCGGCGATGTCGGGCTGGTTGATCGTTGTGATCTCGGGTGTGGCCTTTTCAAGGGAAATCGAGGGAGGCTCGTCGGACTTGATCCGCGTGAAAGGGTCCCCGGCGTGGTCGGAGTCAACCAGAGACGTCGCCTCGTCTCCGAGCCTCGCGAATCGTCCTTGAATCGTGCTTTCCGGACCCTTGCCTGAATTGACGTAGATATAAAGCGCAAGCATCACGAGAATCAGAGCATGAAAAAGAACGCTCGCTCCCCAGGATGGAACCTGGCGGTCAAGCTCACCCGCGTTCCGGTTCAGCCAATGCCCGAATTTGCGCTGCTGGACGTGAAGGACGCGAATGAAACGAGCTTGATCGCGACGCATGAGGAGATCCGCCCGTAGATAGGATGGCGGTCGATCGAATCCCGTAAGCCGACCTTATTCTAACCAACGAATGGTTTCGGACCAGTGGGTGGTAGAAACAGGAATCAGTCCCGAGGGCTTCCATCCACCGCGATTCGGCCGCGCTCGAAGGTCCCAGTGTCGACGATCATCTCTACAAGACGAAACGTTGAACGCGGTTATTCGTCGACAAGCGTCAGCTCGGCCCATTCCAAGCGTTTGAGTTGTTCGGAGACGATGGCCGAGTCGGCGACGACCACGACCACGAACGCTTCGGGATGAATGTGGCTCGACGCAACCCTTGATAGAGATTCGACGGAGACTGCGCCTAGGCGGTCGGCGAAGTGAGCATGATAGTCGATGGGCAAGCCGTGTAGGAACAGGCCGGCGAATCGAGAGACGAGTGCCGAGGGGGTCTCGAAGTGTCGTGCTTGCCCTTCGATGAGTGAGCGTCGCGCATCGTCGAGCTCGCTTTGCGTGGGAGGCCGATCGTCGCGAAGCGCGAGAACTTCGACCCGAATGTCGTCAAGCGCTTCGGCCAGCCGGTCCGCTTGCAGCGCGGCCGAAATCGAGAACGGTCCCGCGCCTCTTCGAAAGTCCCAGTGGCTTCGGATTCCGTAGGTAAATCCTTTTTCTTCACGGATTTTCGCATTCAAGCGCGAGGTAAATTGGCCACCGAGGATGTGATTGAGAAGGAGGACGTCGGTGAAGTCGGGATCGTGCCTAGGCAGTCCGACGTGCCCGATCCGCACTGCCGCCTGCACGGCCCCCGATCGATGGAGCAGGATCATTCGGGGAACTTCGGCTTTTGCGGGCAAAGGAATTTCGAGTCGATTCGAGGCGGGACCGGACCAACCCGAAAGGCGAGCATCAAGAGATTCGGCGATCTCATCGACTTCAACATCACCGGAGACAACGCAGGCTGCGCCTCCTGGTCCGTGAAACATCTGATGAAAGCGCTGCAAATCGTCGCGCCCGATTGCCTCGACGCCCGCTTGGTCGCCGTCGATCGGCATCCGGTAGGAATGGTCTTGGGGGTAAAGGACCCGCAAGAATTCACGATAAGCTCGGGCCTCGGCATTGTCTCGCTCGGCCTTAAGTGCGGCAAGCGATTGTCCTTTCACTCGCTGCCACTCGGCCTCGGGAAACGTCGGCTCTCGTAGCAAATCCAAGGCGAGGTCGAGACTGGCTTCGAGGTGTGGCGTCAAGCATTGCAAAGTGACGTATGAGCCATCCCAGCCGCACGAGGACGCGAGCGATGTCCCCATCCCTTCCGCTTCTTCGGCGATTTGAGCGGAGGTTCTCGATCGCGTCCCTTCGTCCATCATTGAGGACGTCATTTGAGCAAGTCCCGCTTCCGTGCCCGCCTGTACACCCGCCCCGCCGCCGAGAACCATCGTGGCGGCCACAATGGGCAAATCGTGTCGCGGGACAACCCAGAGGGGAACACCGCAACAAAGCATCCGGGTTTGGGGGATCGGGACGCGAAACCGTGTCGTAGATGCGGGTTGGGGAGGGATTTTTCGGTCTAAAGGTGCGATGGATACCGTGGTCTTGCGACCGTCGACGCTGAGCGTGAGCCGTGGTTGATCGTGAAGATAGTGAATGGCGACTCTTCGGACGTCTTCGGGAGTCACGCGAAGATACCGTTCAAAGTCGGTGGTGATCCGCGCGGGGTCGCCGAGGTAGGTGTTGTAGGCGTTGAGTCGGTCGGCGATACCGCCGAAACCGCCCAGGTTCTCAAGGGCGTAGAAGAATCCGGCAAGTCGGCCGTTTTTGACCCGTTCAAGCTCTACCGAAGTGACGCCGTCGTGGACAATCGAGGCGAGTTCCGCGTCGATCGTGTCGCGCACCGTCGCGGATTCCTTGCCGGGCCGAAGGGTCGTGTAGATCCCAAAACTCCCGGCGAGTTCTCTCCCAGACTGAAAGGCGGTGACATCCTGTGCGATCTCTCGGCCCAGAACCAGGGATCGGTAAAGTCGGCTTGATTTGCTCCGTGCCACGATATCGGCCAGAAGCGTCAGCGCGGCGTCGTCTTCATGAAACATGGGGACCGAGGGCCATGTTCGGTAAATCCGTTCGAGTTCCACGCGATCATGAAGCCGGAGGTCGAGATGTCCCGACAATCTCGAATCGGGTACCCATGGACGTTTCGCTTGCGTCCCGCCGTTGATCGGACCGAAGTAACGCTCGGCGAGAGAGAGGACACGGTCTTCGTCGATATCGCCAACAAGGCATAGGCTCGCGTTCGCCGGGACGTAATAGCGACGAAAGAAGGCCTCGACCTCATCGCGGGTCGCGGCTTCGACGTCTTCCATCACACCGATCGTGAGCCAGCTGTAAGGATGAGCCGGCGGAAACATCGCTTCGGCGATAGTTCGCCCGACTAGGCCGTAGGGACGATTGGCATAGTTCTGGCGGTACTCGTTCTTGACGACATCCTTCTGAACGCGAAGCTTGTGTTCGGAAAGCGCAGGGATCAGATACCCCATCCGGTCCGATTCCATCGCCAGAGCTATCTCGACATGGGCGGCGGGAACATCTTCAAAGTAGTTGGTTCGATCGGTTGACGTGGAACCATTGACCGAGGCTCCCAGCCGTTGAAGGGGCTTGAAGAAGTCGCCGGGATAATGCTCGGAGCCTTCGAACATCAGGTGTTCAAACAGATGCGCGAAACCCCGTTGGTTACGCTCCTCGTTTTTGGAACCGACATGATACCAAAGGTTTACCGCCACGACAGGCAGATCCCCAGTACGTCGGACGATGACGTCCAGACCGTTGGCAAGAGTCGTCTTGGTGAAACGGAAGTCGGGTAAGCGAAGGTTGGAAATCATGAGTTCAAGAGAAAACAAGCCGGGAATCAGGACGGATCGTGGTCACAATCCTACGATACACGGAGTAGTAGTCGATAACCATCAGGCGGAAGGAAGGAGAACTTCACGGGACCGGCGGACTACCGATTCCCGCATAGGTGCATTTTTCTCTTTTCGACCCTGGAGTAGGCGTTACAATGGCAGAGTAAACGTGTTAGGATCTGTGCCGACAGGTGTACGCCGGGGCCGGCGATGCGAAACCCTCCGAAGTTGGAGGTATGATTGGTCGGCCACCTTGTCGCACGGACTCTCCCGAAATCGACGGGCGCTCAATCCCCCCCGAGCGGCGATCGTGGCCAACGCCTGCCAGCCGAACTCTTCACGACCCCGAATAAGGCCAGGCTGTGAACTGGGACGATATCATTACCGACGCCGTTGCAACCGACACCGGGATGCGGCGGGCGAACAACCAGGATAGCCACTCGCTCGTCCGCGCCTCGAGCAGCGATATCTGGAGGCAGCGCGGCCATCTCTTCATGGTCGCCGATGGGATGGGGGCACACGCGGTGGGCGAACTGGCAAGCAAGCTCGCCTGCGACAACATTCCTTTTAATTACAACAAATCTCGAACCACCCTTCCGGTTGAGGCCATCACCAAGGCCTACAAAGAGGTGGGCACCCTGATCCACAGCCGCGCCACGGCCAACCGCGACTTTCAGGGAATGGGAACCACTTGCACCACGTTGTTACTCCTGCCCGAGGGTGCCTTGATCGCTCACGTCGGGGATTCGCGAGCTTATCGCATCCGACAAAACCGGATCGACCAACTCTCGTTCGACCATAGCCTGGTCTGGGAACTCGTTCGTCGCAATCATCTCCCTTCCGATCATGCCAATACCGCCGTCCCCAAAAACGTGATAACACGGAGCCTTGGCCCGGACCCTTCGGTTGAGGTCGATATCGAAGGGCCGCTCGCGGTCGAGCCCAACGACGTTTTTTTGCTCTGTTCCGACGGTCTCTCTGGGCCGGTAAGCGACCCGGAGCTCGGAGTGTTCGCCGAGAACTTCCACCCCAAGGATGCTTGTCGCTACCTCATCAGCCTGGCGAATCTTCGGGGTGGTCATGACAATATCACGGTTGTGATTCTGCGGGTTGGCCCCTGGATCGAGCCTGACACCGCGCAGGATCTCCTGTTAGAGGTCGCGGCCAAGCCCGTGGCGAACGGCCGGTCCGGAGGGGGTTGGAAGTCCGCCCTAGCTGGAATTCTCGGAGGAAAACGGAAGGCCCCCGCGATCGTCACAGTCGAAGATCATCCCTATCGAACGGCCGCGTGCCCGATCAGCGAAGAACTCCTCGAAAAGTTCACCGAGTTGACCCGTCGGGTCCAATCCCATGCGATCGAACATGCTTGGGCGCTCGATTGGACCGCGTTCGCGGAATTGCGTCGCGCGGAAGCCGAAGCCAAGGCCGCAGGCAATCCGAGGAAGAACCTCAAAGCCATTTCCGAGATGATCGCCATGCTCGGTCATGCCGCGCGATTTCATCGAAAGGCCAGTGGACATGCGGGAATGGGAGTCGGGTCGTGATGGGCGAGCATGAAAAAAGAGAGGTCGATCCAGCCACACTTTGCGCTCGAGCGAATGTCTTTCCCTCGTCGACCACCACGCCGATCAATCCCCCGATCCAGCTCAGTTCGGTTTACCACGTGGCCGATCTCCGGCAAATCGACGCTCTCTACGATCGCGTGGAATCGGGTTATATCTATGCACGCGATGGCCACCCCAACGCCACTCAGCTGGCTTCGAAACTCGCCACTCTGGAGGGAGCGCAGGCCGGTCTCGTTTGCGCGTCGGGAATGGCGGCGGAGGCCGCCCTGATCTTGGCGACCCTTGGACAGGGGGATGAAATCGCCCTTTCCGAAGGACTTTACGGCAGGACCGTCGCACTCGTCGGCCGTGAACTTTCACGGTTCGGGGTCTCGCATCGATTCTTCGACGCGACCCGACCCGAGACGTTGAGAGCGGCCCTAAACCCTCAGACCCGCCTCGTTTTCGCCGAGACACTCTCCAACCCCTTGGTGCGCCTGGCGGATATCGAGGGATTGGCAACGGTCCTCAAATCGGCGAACTCCAAGGCAATGCTTGCGATCGATCATACGTTCGCCCCCCTGCTCTGCTACCCCCTTGCCCTCGGTGCGGATTCGGTCATCCACTCCCTCACAAAATTGATTGGCGGCCACAGCGACGTGACACTTGGCTTCGTAGCCGGGTCGAAACCGCTGATCGAACAGACCGGCATGGTTGCCTCGACCTTCGGCATGACCGGTAACCCCTTCGAAAGCTGGTTGACGCTTCGAGGACTGGCGACGTTGAGTGTTCGCTCAGAACGCGCGTGCTCCAACGCATGGGACCTCGCGGAGAGACTCTCCAGGCACAAAACAGTCAGCGCGGTTCACTATCCGGGACTTCCCGACCACCCGGACCACGACCGGGCGGAGCGTGTTTTGAAGCGAGGCTTCGGTGCGATGTTGACGATCGACCTGGGAAGTCAAGGATCGGCTGATCAGTTTATCAAGAGTCTCAAACACATCCCCTTCGCCCCTAGTTTGGGGGATGTGACAACAACATTGAGCCATCCCGCCACCACGAGTCACCGGGGTCAATCGCCCGAGCTTTGGGCGCGACAAGGCATCACGCCAGGGCTGGTTCGGCTCTCAATCGGCCTGGAAGATGTCGACGACCTCTGGGCCGATTTCCAGCAGGCTCTCGACCGCCTCTGATCGTGGATCAAGGCGGGTCGTAGCCGCCGGGATTCCACGGATGACAACGACAAATTCGCCCCGAGCCCTTTAAGAACCCACGAAACAGTCCGTATTTCCGTAGTGCGCCGACCATATATCGGCTGCAACTCGGCTCGAATCGACAGGCGTTACCGAGCAGTGGGCTGAGCGTGGCTTGATAGAGGCGAATGGTGCCGACCAAAACGGTGATCGCCAGGTGCGAGGGGAGACGGGCTAGATATCTGAAGACGTTCAAGGCTGGGCTCTGGATGCGTTGGAAGTCCCTGGCCAAATTCCCAGTCTTCGGCCCACGGCCTGCGCGAGCGATGGAATGGCCAAAGAGGCGTGCTCGAAACTCAAGGCACCACTCCGTGGCACGACGATCAGGTCGATGCCTTGAGGCAAGGATTCCTTGCTCAGCCGGAACGCCTCGCGGATCAAGCGTTTGACCCGATTGCGGTCGTGGGCGCGGCGCACTTTTTTGCGAGAGACGGAGATTCCCAGTCGCGTGAATCTCAGTCCATTCTCAACCCCATAAACGATGAGAAAAGCGTCAGACGCCGATTTCTTTCTGTCGAAAGCACGACGAAATACCAGGGGTTCATTGATGCGTTCATGTTTTCCGAACGTGGCCCGAGGGATCGTCGTCAATGCAATGTCTCACGAGGAAGGGTCGGGCCGAGGAATCTCGGGAAGGGAGACGTCTCGCGGAGGCGGCTGACGTTCGCGGATCAATTGCCCACGCCGGACGATATGCCAGATCAGAAGACATCCCACAACACCAATCGAGAGGATGCCGACGCCGATCAAGCTCGCAATGGCGCGGCCGACCCGACTCTTTGCCCCGGGACGTTCCAGGATCTCCTTCAAACGGCTCGGTTTGGGGGCGGCCATAGGTGTGGGAGGTCAATCAGTGGATATTTCACCAGAGACCCTGACGAGGATTCAGCGGATTTCGCTCGGCGAACTCACGAATGAGACGACGGCTCTCGTCATCCACGTTTTTGGGAAGAACCACCTTGAGAATCACGAACAGATCGCCCTCAAGTTTATCTGTGGTGGCAGGCGCGCCCTGTCCTCGAAGTCGAAGCTTTTGACCGCTCGAACTTCCCGGAGGGATGGTCAACGACTTCAATCCGTCAAGCGTCGGGACATCCACCTTGGCTCCTAGGATCGCTTCGGAGACGGTGAGCGGAAGCTCGACGCTAAGATTCCGGCCATCGCGCGTAAAGTAGGGATGAGACTCTACGGTCACATGAATCGTCAGGTCGCCGGGCGGGCTCCCCTTGGCGGGACCGGGCTCCCCTTGTCCGCGCAGACGAAGTTTGGCACCCGATTCGATTCCTGGCGGGATCTTGACCACAAGCGATTCGCGGCGATTGTCGCGAAGGATATCGATCGTTGTTTCGCCCCCGCGAACGGCGGTCAACAGAGGGACCGCGAGATTCGCCTCAAGGTTTCGTCCCAGGCGAGGTGCCTGCGTCTTGGGGCCGGTTCGTCCGGATCTCATCCGGCCGAGAATCTCCTCGAAAATCCCGGCTCCTCCTTCCTCCGCTTGGCCCGTCCCCGGCCCGAAAAACTCGCTGAAGTCGAACGACTCCGCCCCCTGGGCGCCACCACTAGCGCCAGGACGAAATCCCCATTCCTGAGGCCCCGCACCTGCGCGAGGCCCTGCGGCCATTCCCTCGAACGCAGCGCGGCCGTACCGGTCGTACAACGCGCGTTTCTCGCCGTCCGACAGGATGTCGTATGCCTGCTGGACTTCCTTGAACTTGGCTTCGGCCTTCTTATCGCCCGGATTCACGTCCGGATGAAACTTCCTTGCTTGCGCTCGGTACGCTTTCTTGATCGCGTCCGCAGTACCGTCACGAGCCACCCCGAGGATTTCGTAATAGTCCGTTTCGGGCATTGGCGTGAAAGACCTCATGTGACAATCGCGAACACGGCGAGATTGAGCCTAGGAGTGCGGGCATGTCGAGACCTGCATCTCAGGTCGATCGATCCGACTCGATCTTCAATCTTAACGCCCCCTTCGAAGGGGACACAAGCGAGGCGACGATTTGCAAGGTCGACGGGCCGCTCGCGACCCTCGCCGTCGGTGCGTTGATTTGCTAATATTATAGCGTAGGTCTACCGGACGCCGTTCGCTTGTGAAGTTGTATCGCGAAGGAGCCCTTTCGTTGGCGAGCCTCGTTCTGGTTATCCACGAGCGGATCGGATATTGGGGCCGACAGCTTCAGAGCCGGTTGGCCAATCGCTCGGTGCGGATCGTCGAGACTCGCTCGGCCGAAGATTTGCAACGGGCTCTCACCAATAGGGTTTGCTCGCTGGTCATGATCGACCTCGGCCGAAAAGGGTACGAAGGACTGGATGACATCGGACTCGCCCTGCGGATCGCTCCCGATGCACTCGTCCTGGTGATCGATCCCTCCGTTCGGGAAGGTGTCGCGATGCTGTCCCGCGAGCTTGGCGCGTCACAGGTCTTTTCAGGGACGGTGACGCCCCCAGAAGTCGTCGACGTGATGACCCGCTGGATCTCGCTGGCGCAGGAGCGAGCGAAATCCTCAGGATGGGCGGGCTCCGCGCCTGAGCCATCGGCACCCGAGCCCTGGAATTGGCTCTCTCCGCACATTCAGGCCTGGTCGGCTAATCAACGGCCCGCCGGGGACTGAAACCTTCCATACCTCCCTCTTGATCGTCGCCGTGACCAATTTCCAACCCATCGGACCGCACTCACTCGCCTTGTCGTTCAAGGACTTATCAAGATGTTCGGCAAAACCAGCCCCGGCCTGACCACGCAAGACGTTCTGAACGCTTTGAAGGGTGTTCAAGACCCGGACCTTCACCGCGACCTTGTGGATCTCGGGATGATCAAGAACATCCAGATCGGTGACGACTCCGTTTCCTTGACCGTCAACTTGACCACTCCCGCCTGCCCCCTCAAGGCCAAGATCGAGAGCGATGTCCGTCAGGCGCTCACGAGCCGATTGGGCGCGACGCTTACCTATAACATCTCCATGAGCGCTGATGTTCGTGGCAAAGGAATCACAGAGAAGGGCGACATCCCAGGCGTCAAGAACGTGATCGCCGTCGGCTCCGGTAAGGGGGGAGTCGGCAAGTCGACCCTCGCCGCCGCGATCGCTTTCGGGCTCAAAGATTACGGTTCGAAGGTCGGCTTGATGGATGCCGACGTTTACGGGCCATCGGTGCCACACCTTGTCGGCGCTTCCGGCAGACCCATGGCGAAAGGGGATCGGATTCAACCGATCGACGCGGGCGGATTGAAATTGATGTCGATGGGTTTTCTGATCGAGCCGGATCGTGCCGTGATTATGCGTGGACCGATGCTTCATGGGATCATGCAGCAGTTTCTTCACCAGGTCGAGTGGGGCGAGCTTGATTACCTCGTGATCGACCTGCCTCCCGGAACCGGTGACGTCCCCTTGACCCTCGCGCAGAGCCTTCCGCTCACCGGGGCCGTGGTCGTCTGCACTCCGCAGGAGGTCGCCTTGCTCGACGCTGCCCGAGCCATCGCGATGTTTCAGCAATTGAAAGTCCCCTTGCTCGGAATCATTGAAAACATGAGTTTTTTCGACGTCCAGGCGTATCTCAAGGATCGAGGTGGTCCGCGGGCGAAACAGCTTCTTGAAACGCACAACCTCTTTGAATCACCGGGTGACGAGCGTGCATACCTCTTCGGCCGGGGCGGAGCGCGTCGCAAAGCGGAGCAACTCGGCGTGCCATTCCTCGGAGAAGTCCCGCTCAACATTCACGTCCGTGAGAGCGGCGACATGGGGCGATTGCAAGACGCCCTCGCTCCGGGATCGCCCTCACGGCCCTATTTGCTCGGAATCGTCGAGCAGCTTGCCGCACAGATCAGCATCCAGAACATCAAGATGCCCAAGATGCCTAAGCTGGAGATCCTCAGTTAATTGAGGAGTGACGAAAGGTAACCGCGGTCCAACTCAGCGCGGCGCTACGGGCATCGCCGTTTGAAGTGTTCGTAATCCGAATGTTGGACGGATCGAAGTATCGCATTCCAAACCCCGGCGATATCGAGAATCCGACAAAGGCACGAACGGCCGCGGTGGTAGATGAACGTGGGATCGTTCACGTCGTCGATTTACGTCTCATCACCGAGCTCATCTTTGAGAATCCATTTGGTGTTCAAGCCTGATCGGCCACTGAAGCCAGTTCCTTCCGAAAGGACTTTACGCTCAGAATCCTTCTTGCCCGTCTTGCTCCACGGTGTAGGCCAGGCAAGCGCGGATGTCGTCCTCGATCAGTTCCGGGTGAGTGCGCAGGACGTCCGACCAGTTCCAGCCGTCGACAATCAAAGAAACAACATGGTTCACCGTGACCCAGGTTCCCTTCACCACAGGTGAGCTGTCAGAGATATTCTCGTCAATGGCTAGTCGATCTTCCCAGCGGATTCGCTCGGTCGGCTCCTCATCTTCGTGTTCGAGAACAGATTCGGAATCGGAATCGGTGTCGGGAATCGTGGCCCATTCGTTCGAGTAGTCGGCGTCGGAAAGGAATTCGTCAACCGGATAGGGCGTTGTTTCCGGTTCCTCGACGACATTTGAGACGGGATGCTCTGCGCGGCCCCAACATGGGGCAACGAGGCGTCGGGAGTTCTCGAAAAGCATCAATGCTGTTTCGAGGCTGCACTCCGAGCGAAGCGTCTCGCGACCGATCGGCGCGAGCATCGCGCCCAGGTCCGCCAGATCGGATTCTTCAAGCGAAAGGACATGAAGACGCCAGGCGGCAAGAATAACCCGATCCGCCAACACGTCTTCAAGCGTTGTCGCCGGTGCGAGTTCGCCGCGGATCTTGGTGGAAAAGTCGGGGTAGTTGATCGCGTCGGGTTGACCGTGGAAATGTGGCGCATCGTGTCGTAGTGTCTTTGATGCGTGTCCATCGCGGGAGAAGCTGTTGAAAACGTTCGAGGTGGGAACGGCGTCGGCGGCGTGGCCCATGATCGAATTCCTCCCGGTGCGGTGTCTGGCGGCGGCGGAGTCGAGGGCCGGTCACACCGTCGTGTCCGTTTCCCTGCCCGCCACTGACATCATCGGGAGCGATTCGAAATTCGTTCTGGAATTCCGCGTCGGTTTTTCGAGCGGATCGCAACTCGTGCGCGCATGCCGGGTTTAGCCTCGCCGCAACGCCTTCCCTGGAGTCGCCCCGGTCGGCTCTCCGTCTCTGAGAGCGAGTGTGCCGTTGACCAGCACATGATCGACGCCGGTGGCTTCGTTTCGTCCCGCCGCGTAGGTTGAACGGTCGGTCACGGTCACCGGGTCGAACACGGCGATATCGGCGGCGAATCCCGGACGCAAGAGCCCGCGATCGGTCAATCGATAGCGTCGCGCCGCATGGGTTGAAAGGTGAGTGACCGCTTCGGCCCAGGTGTAATCGCCGAGTGTGCGGGTGTGGTAGCCGAGGTAACGCGCGAACGCTCCCCAACCGCGAGGGTGTGGGTAGCCTCCGCAGAATATCCCGTCGGAACCGGCCATATGTCCGGGGTGCCTCAAGATCGCTCGGACATCCTGCTCCGTTCTCTCTCCTGCTCGAAAGCCGACGATTCCGACCATCATTCCCGAAGCATGGAGGATCTCGCATACGAAATCTCCCTCAGGACGACCCGCCTTCTTCGCCGCCTCTCGAACCGTGTATCCCTCAGCCCAGCGCCAATCAGGATTTGAGACCATCGAAATCGTTGTCGTGTCGAGGGGATAGGGGGTCGTCGTCGAGAACCATTCGGCATTCAATCTCGAACGGATCGCCGGGTCGACAAGCCGGGTGACAGTGACGTCGATTCCCCCCTCTTGCACCCAGGCGGGAAGCGCGACCATCCCGAGAATCGTGCTGCCGGCAAGGTAAGGATAAGTGTCGAACGTGAGGTCAAGTCCCATCGCAATCCCTTGATCCATCAGGGGCAAGAGCAAGCTCGCGGGACCGTTATAATGTGAAACGTGACCCGCGACCCCGGACATCTTGCAGATGTCGTAAACCTCGTCCATGCCGACGCGCGCGTTGGAACCGTATCCACGCATATGGGTGACATAAACGCCGTCATAAGGAACGATCGCCTCGCAAAGCGCGGCGATCTCATGGACATCGGCGTAGCGGCTAGGGATGTAATCCAGGCCGGTGGAGAGGCCGACGGCCCCTTGTTCCATCCCTTCACGAACCAGCCGCCGCATGGCCTTGATCTCGACGGCGGTCGCGGGACGAGGATCGAGGCCCATCACTTCCATGCGGACGTTGCCATTGGGAATCAGATACGCGACGTTCAACGCGGTTTTATTACTGAACTTATCGAGATATTCGTCGACAGTATTCCAGTCATAAGCCACCCCCGGAGGATTGGCGTTGAAGCCCGCTGAATATCGCCGCATGTAATCCATGGTTGAGGCCGAAGCGGGAGCGAACGCGGTCCCATCCTGACCGATGATGTAGGTGGTGATGCCCTGTTTCAATCCTGCCCGATGGACAGGATCAGCGAGCAACACGGTGTCACCGTGAACATGGGCATCGATGAAACCGGGGACCACGTAACGGTCGGAAACGTCGAGCACGATCGCGGCCGTCGCCTCGGCGAGCCGTCCCACCGCGGCGATCTTGGTGCCGTTTACAGCGACGTCGGCCTTGAAGGCGGGGCCGCCGGAGCCATCGATCACCCGGCCGTTCTTGAGAATCAGGTCAAAGGTCACCTCGGCGCGCTCGCTTTCCGATCCGTGGAAGAGACAGGTATCGCAGGCTCTTTGTGTTGAGGGTCGAGACTTCGCCAAAGATACCAGCTCGCGACGGATCGAAAAGGACGCCAGGCCTCAGCGAGGGTGCGCGCGGCCTCGGGTTTTGGTAAGTCGGGAAGTCCGAATCGATCCCGTAGCGCGGCACGCACGCCAAGATCACCGACGGGAAAGACGTCAGGCCTCCCGAGCGCGAAAATCAGAAACATCTCGGCCGTCCAGACTCCGACCCCCTTCACCGTCGTCAGTCGGGCAATGATGGCGTCATCATCCCACTTATGGATCTTGTCGAGAGGAACGGCTTCGGTGCGTACGGCTTCGGCGAGATTTAACACGTATCGGGCCTTCACACCCGAGAGCCCCACACTTCGAAGCCCATCTTCGCCAATGGCAATCAGAGGCTCGGGGGCATGAGGTTGTCCGACGAGTTCTTGAAGACGAGCGTCGATGGAAGCAGCGGCCTTTGAAGAGATTTGCTGGCCGATGATCGCGCGGACGAGTGTCGCGAACCGGTCTTTGCAGAGCCTGGGGCGGATCAAGCAGGGTCCGACTCGCGCCATCAGAAGACCAAACTGCGGATCGGCCGTGTTCAAATGGACGACAGCATCCGCCCAGGGGTCGCTGCGGCTTGGGGATGAATGAGCCATCGATTATCGCCGGCGAATCATTTGCAGGGTCATTGCCAACTCGAAAAAAGAATTAGAGCATGCTTTGAAGCAAATGTCCAGTAGCTTATCTCAGTCGATCTCATAGGGCGCTTGCAGCACGAATTCGCCTCGTTTCGCCAGGTAGGCCCGAATCTGATTGGCTCGATCAAGTGCTTTAGGGAGGAACGCCAACGCCTGCTCGATCCGATCGTCAGGCTCGGCACAACTGAACCGGAGGAACCCTTTTCCCGCGTCACCAAAGCATTCTCCGCCGAGGCAAGCGACCCCGAATTTATCGTCGGCCCCTTCCAGCAGATAGAGCGCCAGGCCATGCGAGCTGATCCTGTGTCGATTGCAGACCGCGCGAACATCGGGAAAGACGTAGAACGTTCCGACGGGCGGATTGACCGTGAAACCTTCCAACCTGGCCAGGCCCGCCGAGAGAATCTCGACCTTGCGGCGAAAGCGGGCCATGTAGTCGTCTCGCGTCGGCGCGTCGTGTTCGAGCGCGGCGCGCGCGGCTTGCTGAACAAAGGGAGGGCTGCATGAGGCGGTCGTGTTGATGAGTTTGCCGACGGCCTGGATCAGCTCGGAAGATCCGGCGGCGAACCCGATTCGCCATCCGCTCATGCTATAAGACTTGCTAAACGTGTAAGCGGCGAGCACATGATCGATCATGCCCGGTTGCGCGAGAATCGACTCGTGACGTCCTTGCCAAACCATGTGGCAATAGGGTTCGTCGGAGAAGACCATGAGGTTGGTTCCGCGCACCACGTCGGCAATGGCGGCGAGATCGTCGCGGGTGGCGACTCCTCCTGTGGGATTGTGTGGAGAGTTAAGGAAGACCGCTCGCGGTTTCGGGTCGGTCGCAAGGAAATGGACCACATCCAAGGCGCGGGGGCGGAAGCCGTTTTCAGGGCTCAGAGAGACGAGTGATGCTCTGGCTCCGCGGCGTTCCAGGTTAGGGAGATACGTCGGGAATTGCGGGCTGAAAACGAGCACGCCGTCACCCGGATCGAGGAGCGCCTCGGCGAAGTATTGCTCGAATGGCTTCGCTCCCGAAGCGACCACGATGTTCTGGGTCGAAACGCTCAAGCCGAACTCATCGGAAACCGATTTCGCGGCGGCGGCGCGGAACTCGGGGAGCCCGAGGCTCGGGCAATATCCTGTTTGGTTGGCTTCGATGGCCGCGAGGCCTGCCGCCTTGGCGTACGGCGTTGTCGGAAATGGACTATCGCCGATTTCCAGCTCGACGACATCTTTGCCCTGGGCCTTCAGGCCTCTGGCGAGCGCCAGGACCGTGAAGGCCGACTCTGAAGTCAACTCCGAGGCGAGTTTGCTCAGCCGAAATGGGCGCGACATCGGGGCGATTCCCTCGGTCTTCCGTGATGCGAGACTGTCAACGCGATGCGATCGCCTGCGCCAGTGGCCGGACGATCCGAGGGATCACGATCTCGGTGAGAGCTTTCTCACCAACTTCCCTTTGGTGGCGGAAAGAGTCCACGAACGACATCTCCGGGCCAGCTCCCCAGTATTGTCGAACGGTGAAATAGAGGCTGATCTGGTCGTCTGGAAATTCGCCAGTTCGGACTTGATAGGCGTTTGTGCGGGTCTCGACCGAAAGCCGGCATTGCAATCGACAGGATTCGTCGATCGTGAGGGTGACCGAGGGCTCGTAGTTGATCACCTTGGAACCCGGGATGTCCAGGAGGCCTTCCAGACCCTGGCCGATACCAAAGGCCTCGGCGACCACCTCGTCATGGTTTCCTTCATAACTGAAGTCAAACCCGAACATGACGTCGAGCGCCTCGCAATCGAGGAGGCTGATGGTGAGGAGATGGGGAGCGAAGTCCAGCACCATCTCGTGCTGACGGTACGAATCTTCGAGGGAGATCGGGTTGACGTGTCCCGAGCAAAGCCTGCGGGGTTCGATGGCCACCCAGCGATAGGCCTCGGCGTCCTTATCCCCTTCAAGCACTAAATCGCCGGACTCTCGGGTGTAGAAGTTGCGAAGCTCGGGAAACCCCTTGCGCATCTGTTCGAAGAAATGGAGGACCGTATCGCGGCTGGTCGGAAGATCCATCTCGGTATTCAGGTTGACGTTGACGTAAAAGTCGTCCGCGTCTTCGTTGTAACCGTTCATCCGGTTGATGATCCTGAAGACCTCGTCACCGAGGGGCGTGCTGCCCGTCCGACCGGGATCGGAAACGGGCGTGATTCCATGGGGTCCAATTCAGAGAGTTTAACAGAACCAACGATCGCGAGAAACGAGCCCGGTCCGAGATTCAAGACGATTGCGAAGCGCGGTGAACCTGAAAATCCATTTCACCGCTGATGACGCCGATAGCCACCGCTCGAATAAGTAAAAAGGGATTCCCGATCGTTTCCCCTTCATCGGCGGCCATCCGCGTCATCGGCGGATGAGTTCTCTCGATCGATAGGCACGGCTTCGCAATCCTCCCGGAAGTCGTCGCCGGGCTCTTTTGTCACGCGAACGACTCGTTACAATCTTGCTCTCGAAGCGGGTCTAACATTCCTTCCGCAATCTTGAGTCGCTCAGGAGCCCACGTCATGCGTTTTTGGATTCCGGGATTGGCTTTACTTCTCGTCGCGGCCGCACCTCCTGAGGATACCGGGCTGTCGAAGGAACCTCCCAAGGGATTCTCGGCGCTCTTCAACGCCAAGGATCTCAGCGGCTGGCACGGGATGCCCCATTTCGACCCCCGCAAGCTCGCCGGGTTGAGCGCGGAAGAGAGGACCAAGTCCATCGCCGAGTGGACCGAGGACGCCAAGAAACACTGGTCGGTCGATCCGAACGACAGCTCCGTTGTTAACGACGGCAACGGCGCGTATCTCACGACCGACAAAGAATATGGCGATATCGAGCTTCTCATCGATTACAAGACCGTCCCCAAGGCGGACAGTGGCATTTACCTTCGCGGTACGCCTCAGGTGCAGATCTGGGATTCTACTAAAGAAGGCGGAAAGTGGAATCTTGGAGCGGACAAAGGCTCGGGCGGCCTCTGGAACAGTTCGGCGGGCGCTCCAGGGAAAGACCCATCAAGCCTGGCCGACAAACCGCTCGGCGAGTGGAACCACTTCCGGATCATCCAGATCGGCGCGAAAACCACGGTTTATCTTAATGACACGCTCGTTGTCGATCGCGCTGTGATGGAGAACTTCTGGGACCGAGAGGCCCCATTGTTCGCCAAAGGGGTGATCCAGCTTCAGACACACGGCGGCGAGATCCGTTGGCGGAACATCTTTATCCGCGAGATCCCTGTGGAAGAGGCCAATAAGAGACTCTCGGCAAGCTTCACGCCGATCTTTGACGGCAAAACTCTGGAAGGATGGGCCGGAGCGGTCGAAAACTATGAGGTCAAGGACGGCGCGATCCGCTGCAAGCCGAATGCGGGAGGCGTTCTCTACTTCGATAAGGAGTATTCCGACTTCGTGGCCCGCGTCGAGTTCAAGCTTCCGCCCTGCGTCAATAACGGCCTGGCCATTCGCTTTCCGGGCGGCAAAGGTGATACAGCTTACGTCGGCATGTGTGAATTGCAGGTACTGGACGACGATTCACCGAGGTATGCGACCCTCGACAAGCGCCAGTACCACGGCTCGGCTTATGGCATGGTCGCCGCCAAGCGCGGGTACCAGCGACCCGTGGGTGAATGGAATTTCCAAGAAGTGACCGTCAAGGGGTCGAAGATCAAAGTGGAATTGAATGGAGTCGTGATCCTCAACGCCGACCTGAGCAAGGCCACCAACTTCATGGCGAACTCACCTCATCCCGGTAAGGATCGCAGCTCGGGCTACTTCGGATTCGCGGGACACGGTGATCCCGTCGCGTTCCGTAACGTGGCGATCAAGCCGCTGGACTAAACGAACAGACCTTTGCGGCGGATCATGAGGCCATCACTTTGACTGAGACCACGGAAAACGATGAGCCCGGTATTCATCCTGTCGTGGCGCGTCGTGTGGCTTTTGGAATGGTCGGGCTTCTCCTGATGGGGCTCGCCGCCATCTTCGCCTTGAGAAAATCGGCGAGCCCACCCCCGGTCGAAATCGCTTCTGACCCTTTCCTGGTGCAAGGGCGAGAGGTTTTTCTGGGACGTTGCGCCTCGTGTCACGGTGAGAAAGGCAAAGGCGATGGTCCGATTGCAAAGGGGTTGAAAGGCAAACCTGTGGGAGACCTCACGGCGGGCCGCTGGAAGCACGGGGATCGGCTGGAACAAGTACGAGAAGTCATCGCCCTGGGCGTTCCCGACACCAATATGTCGGCGTGGGGACGTGCCTTGGGCGATGAAGACCTTCGCGCGGTCACGGCCTACGTTTACGTGGTCGCCGGTCGAGAAGTCCCGGCTCAACTCCGCAAGCCTTGAACGCCCCGGCGGCGGTACTTTCTCAAACCTCGAAGTGGACCACGGCATCGGCCTCGATTTCAATGAGCGCGGCGGGGTCAATCAGCTTTGCGACTTCGACCATCGTGGTTGCAGGCCGAATCTGCCCGAAGATCTCGCCGTGAACCTCACCGACATCCTTCCATTGCGAAATATCAGTGACATAGATCCGTGTTCGAATGATATCCGACGCCTTCCCCCCGAGCGCCTCGATGGCGGCGAGAATAATATCCATCGCCCGTCGTGTTTGCCCTTTCAAGGTGGATGCGAATGTCCCGTCGGCCTCGACCCCGACGGTTCCGGTGACCGCGATCATATTCCCGGCGCGAACCGCGCGGGAATATCCGATGACCGGCTCCCAGGCGGAACCCGTCGAGGCATGCTTTCGACCGGCCCGTTCCGTCACCGTCACATTAACGTTGGGAGTCATCGGTCACCCTTCCGCATTACGTTGAAACGCCGGCATCGTGCCGGATCTTGAAAATCTTCGAGGAGTTAGCCTAGCCACGAGACTGCCAGCAGGCAAGGTGTGCTCGCACGTGTTGCGGCGCGAAAGGGCCGACCGTTAAGATATTGCCCTTCCATTTCGTTTGAACACGATCGCCTTCAATCTCAATGTTCTTTAGAGGGAAAACGCAGATGCCTGACTTCAAAACCAAAATCGTCGAACTTCGTGCCGGTACCGGTGCCGAGTGTAAATCGGGAGACAACGTCTCGGTACATTACACGGGGACGCTCGACGACGGGACCAAGTTTGACAGCTCCCGCGACCGAGGCCAGCCCTTCTCCTTTCCTCTCGGTCAGGGCCGGGTGATCAAGGGATGGGATGTCGGGGTGGCGGGAATGAAGGTTGGCGGGCAGAGAAAGCTCGAAATCCCCGCGGAGGAAGGTTATGGTTCGCGAGGTGCCGGCGGAGCCATCCCGCCGAACGCGACCCTCTACTTCGACGTGGAACTTCTCAAGATCAATTGAGGACGCGGCACTTTTCATGGACCGGGATCAAGGGTTTCCCCACACTCGCCTCGAAGCCCTCCGCGCGCGGATCAACGCTCGCGCGGCGGGCTGGTGGCGCGTGTCTATCGACTTTCGCGAATTGAAGCTAATCGCGTTTTCGGCGGCGGCGGACATGCCCGTGGAGGTCAGCTCAGGATTTGCCGAGACAACGCGCTCCGTGTCTCTTCGAGCCGTCGAACTCGGTATTGTGAAGGCGGCAATTTCAAGAAAGGTCTCGGTTTCGCGACTCTCGGAGATCTCGACTGAGGCGGGCTCCGGTCTTTGGCTCGCCCGGTTCGAGGCGGTTCGATCCGTGGCGGTCCCCATCCGTTACGATCGGGGCAATACGCGAGGCGTGGTCTCGCTGGCCCTCGCGGAGTTTTCTCCGGACGACGAATGGGTCTCTCGTATGATCCTCGAAACCGCGACTTCATGGCCGGAATTCGCCGAGGCTGGACTCGGCGACTCACTCCCCGGACAATAAGGGATAGGCGTACTTTCGTTTGCCGGGAGAATGCGGGAGGGCGGGCGGTGGCCGACGATGGTGACAGATTACTATGCGATGCTCGGCGTCGATCCCTCCGCCAACGGTGCCACGATTGAAGAGGCGCTCGCGAGAAACCAGCCCGTTTGGTCGTCGGGTACAAGAAACCCAAAGACAAAGCATACTTATCAGTCCTATCTTGACCAGATCCCCGCGATCCGGCAAGCCTTGCTTGCCGACTCATCGTCGCGGGCTGCCTACAATGCGGAAGTCGCCGCGGCGCGACGCGCCGATCGCGAGTTGAGGCTCGATGCCCTTCAGAAGCGAATCCGTCTCAGAGCGGCAAAGGGAGGCTTGACGGTCTCGGATCGCAAACTCCTTCGCGAGGAAGCCACGCGGCTCGGCCTGGATGGCTCGGATCTCGATTCGCTGATCGAACCGATCCCACCTATGCCAGAGTGTCCCGACGCAGTTCCGAAAGAGGTTGAAGACGCCTTCGCCGAGGTTCTTGATCCGGTCATGCGCCGCCAGATTCGGGTGGCCCTTGACCATCTTCGCAAGCACCACCTGTATGAAGCCCTGGGATTGAGTCGCGACGCGCCTATGCGGGAGATCTCCGCGAGGGCGGATACCGAACGCCAGCGATGGATGAAGAAAACCCAAGTCACTGCTGAGAAAACCGCTTGGCTCGAAGTCGTCACGCTTGCCCAGTCTCATCTCACGAATGAGACCGCGCGAA
The DNA here is from genome assembly GCA_043784005.1 of Isosphaeraceae bacterium. Lineage (GTDB taxonomy): Bacteria > Planctomycetota > Planctomycetia > Isosphaerales > Isosphaeraceae > JAYUFP01. The sequence continues at coordinate 10,974 of JAYVYS010000781.1, read as the reverse complement.
CGCGATACGACCGGACACTCATTTTAGAGGATGAGGAATCCTTCATTGAGGCTGCCGCCTTTGCTCTCAAGGGATTACCACATCTCGATCCAGGCACCCGCGCGACCCTGCTTGATGAGGCTGCGGCTCTGGGTGTCTTACCCGAGCGGGCCGAGTGCCTTTTGTCGCGTATTTGTGGCACAATGGGAATCGCTCGCGACTCGGGTGCGTTTCGATCGAACCCGAACTCGGCTCCGGTTTTCTCGAACGGCCCAACCCGCCATTTACGCTGCCGATCTTGCACAGGCTTAACCGAATTCGGCGTCGTGGCGGAGACATCGCGTCCAAACTGCCGACACTGCGACGCATTGCTGCAATGGACATGCCCGGTCTGTCGGCGGTCGCGATGGGTCGACGAACCGCGATGTGTTTGCGGATTTCGCGTCGAGTTTCTGGATCCCCTGGTCAAGCACTTCGAGGCTGCGCAACAGGCGTATCGGAACCGTGATTATGCCCTGGCACTCGGACATCTGAAACGGGTTCAGGAGTACGCGCCAAAGCATGCAGGGGCGAGAAAAGGGATGGAGCGCGTGAAGGAGAAGGTCGCCGCGATGGACAAGTCGCGCGCGGCGTTCGAGATCGCAAGGGCGGGTGGACGTCTGGTCGAAGCCAAGGCGGCGGCTGAATCCTGGGGAAAACTCGTTGATCCCGGGATGCAAGACTGGCGAACCGCTTATACCGAAGTGACTCGCCAGCTTCGCGATGCCCATGACCTCGCGGCTCGCGCCCGAAGGCGCGAACGCATCGACCCGGCCGCCGCGCGCGATCTGTATCGAAAGTGTTTGGCGATCGCCGCCGATCTTTCCGATGCCCGCGAGGGGTTGAAGCGCTGTCCGCCCGACCCGCCTTCTGAGCTTTCCGCCGAGTTCGTTGACGACCACGTCAAGCTTCGTTGGTCGCCTCCACCGCCCGATGAACTCGGACCGGTTTCGTATGTGATCTTGAGAAAAGGCGAGACGGCGTTCACTCACACGGGGGACGGCTTCCGGATCGGCGAAGCGTCGCTTCCAGAGTTCGACGATTCGGGTGTCATTCCCGGCACCTCGGTTTCTTATGCGATTGTGACAAAGCGAGGCGAGTCCGAATCCGTCGGCGCTGTGACGCTCGGCCCGATCTTCGTGCTGGGAGAGGTGAGAGGGGTTCAAGTCAAGCTTCGCAGTCGGGAAGTCGATTTGACGTGGACTCCACCGAGGGGGACGTCCGAGGTTCGGGTCGTCCGCAAGCGAGGTGCCCCGCCCAGCAGTCCCGTGGATGGCCAGCGACTTGAAGCCTCAAACAACCAAGCCCACGATCAAGACCTTGAGTCTGATCGGGTTTATCACTACGGCATTTTCGCCATCTATCGCTCGGCGGATGGCCGGGCGACAGCCTCGCGTGGAGTCTTTGTCACCGCGCAGCCGCACACACCCGCACGACCTCTCGACCCGCCTACGATCGCGGTTGATCCCGAAGGCCGCGTGACGCTTCGATGGATCGAGCCGACGCGCGGAATCGTCAAGATCCTGCGAACTCCCCAGCCTCTTGCTCACGCCGCGGGAGTGAGGCTTTCGCCGATGCAGGTCGCGTCGCTCGAAGGATACTGGCTGGAACTCGATGGACCCGAACAGGCTCAAGACACACCCGTGTTGAATGGAATATGTTACTACACCCCGTTGACCTCATGGGGTGGGGCCGTGACTGTCGGCCATGCGGCGGCTCACTCATGGGTGACCGACCCGTCGGACCTGCGTGCCGGCCGCGCTGGACGAAACGTCTATTTGAAGTGGCGGTGGAGCTCCCACGGCAACCAGTCCCTGGTGGTCTTCAAGCAGGGCTCGCCTCCGACCGGACCCGATGATCCTGCGGCGCATCGGGAGACCGTTTACGAAGCCGATTACACCCGTCTCGCACGCCATGCTCTGACGCTTCCTCCGGGCGATTCCGCGCCGTGGCACGTCGCGGTGTATGCGATTGTGATCGTGAATGCTCAGCCGGTGACCTCACCGGGAAGTGACCCCTCGGCAAGGACAGTGGTCCCCGGTCCGAACCCCGAGGTCACCCTGATCTACCAGTTCCGGAAGAGGCGGATCACAGGCCGCGCCTGGACAATCCACATGCTTACCGAACCAGCAGGCTCAGAAATCCCTCCGACAGTTCTCGTCACCCACCCGCGTACGGTTCCCCTTTCGGCGGACGACGGGACGATCATTGCAAGCTTTCCGGCTGCCCGAGATGGCGCGAGCTTCCCGTTCCCCGAAAGGATCAACCCGCGACGAATCAACGCGCGGGTATTTCCCGATCCGAGATCCGAACCCGATCGATTCGCCCCGATCCGCTTGAGGCATCCCGAAAGCGATACCACGCGGGTCTGAGTCTCTACTCAATCGGCCACCAGAATCTCACACAAACAGGCTTGGCGACCTTGATTGTCTGGCCGGTCGGATCAAGGTTTCCTGTTTCTTGGTTGATTTTGAACACGACGACCGTGTTCCCATCCTGGTTCGCGACCAGCAAGAACTTTCCGGTCGGTTCGATCGCGAAGTTTCGAGGATTCTTGACACCCGTCCCCTGGTGACCGACAGGCGTGAGCATGCCGTTCGCCTCGTCGACCTTGAAGGCGGCAATGGTATCGTGACCCCGGTTCGACCCATAAACGAATCGACCCGTTGGATGGACCACGATCTCAGCCGGATAGTTCGTCGCTTTGGAGTTTGTGGGGAGCGACGAAAGGCTCTGAACCTGAGTGAGGATGCCCTTTCCCGCGTCATAATCAAAGACCGTGACGGTGGAGTTCAGCTCGTTGATGACATAGGCATACTTGCCGCTTGGATGGAACGCGAAGTGGCGAGGTCCGGAACCTGGTGAGAGCTCCGCCGATCCGACGGAATTCGGTGTGATGGTGCCGGCTTTGGGATCGAACTTGTAGACGAGGATCTTGTCGAGCCCAAGGTCGGCCACGAAGGCGAATCGGTTGCCTTTGTCGAGGTTGATGGAGTGGGCGTGAGGCTCACCCTGTCGACCCTTGTCGGCACTCGAACCTTGATGTTGAACGAACGAGGAGAGAGGCTTCACTCGCCCGTCGGTGCCGATCGGTAAGACTGCGACGCTTCCCCCTCCATAGTTGGCCACAAGGACGTTCTTACCTTCCTTGTCGACCACGAGGTGGCAAGGCCCTGCGCCTCCGACCGATTCGGCGTTGAGAGTTGTGAGGGCACCGGTCTTAGGGTCGATCGCGAACGCGGTGACTCCACCGGTTTTCTTTCCTTGAAACGCGTCGACTTCACTTACTGCGTAAAGGAATCGGCGGTCCGGGGAGATGGCGAGAAACGACGGGCTCATGACCTCCGCCGCGAGCGATGGGAGTGAGGCCTTCCCGGTGGTGGTGTCGAGGTCGAACCGGTAAATGCCCTTGCTGTCACCCCCGGTGTAGGTCCCCACGAAAACGGCTACCGTCGATGGGTCCGCTGCTGCGGTTTGATGGTTCATGCTCAGTAAACAGAGCAGCGCGGAAAGCGCACAGACTAAACGGACGATTAACATCGCGAATGGCTCCCGGAACTTGGGTGCTTCTTGAGGTGGATGAAGCGAATGGTTTCAAACCGTAGGCAATTTCCAGGCACCGCGCCGTTCGTAGTCGAGCCACGTGTTGGCCTCGGGGTTGCCGACGAAGGTCCATTCCCGCGGGTCCCACTTCAGCGGCTTGCGGTTCCAGTAGCCGAGATTCGCCAGGTGGCACACCGTGACCGATCGGGCACCGATCTCGACATCCGCGATCGGCCGTTCGCGGGTGCGGATACATTCGACCCAGTTGTCGTGATGACTCTTGGGTTTAGGCAGATTCACATCTTTCTCGCCGATTGGCTTGCTTTTGATCGTTTCGGGGGCGAAATTAAGTCTCCCCCGGTCGACGGAAATGACGCCGTCAGTTCCCACAAACGTGATTCCGCTCGGTCCGCCGTGGACCATCTCGACGCCGTTCGCGTAGCGAAATTTGAGCCCGACCGTCGCCTTCTCATCGTCAGGAGGGATGACTTCGACCGGTCCTGATCGGTCCATGTCGAGCGCCCACTGAGCGATATCGAAGTGATGGGCCCCGAAGTCGGTCATACCGCCGCCGGAGTACTCTCGATAATTCCGCCAGGCAGGAAACCCTTTGTGAACTCCGCGAGGGCTGAGAATGGCGTTGTAGGGCCGTTGGGGAGCCGGGCCGAGCCAGAAATCCCAGTCCAGGCCGGGTTCCATCGGCTCCTCGGCGAGGTCACACCACTTGCTCGGGGCTCCGACCCCGACGAAAACAGTCATTACCCTGCCGATGCGTCCGCTTCGGACGTATTCGCACGCCTCGCGAAATCGCCCTTGGAATTCCGAGCGCTGTTGGCTGCCGGTCTGGAAAACGATCTTGTGCTTCCGAGCGGCATCAATGAGTACCTTGGCTTCATGGATGGTAAGGGTCAGGGGTTTCTCGCAGTAGATGTCTTTGCCGGCCTTGCAGGCTTCAAGGACAGGGATCGCATGCCAGTGGTCCGGCGTGGCGATCACCACCGCGTCAATGTCCTTCCGCGACAAAAGTTCGCGGAAATCGTTGTATTCCGAACAGCCTTTTGACTCGCCCCCTTTTGTATTCTCCGCGTACTTCTTGTCAACCATCTCCTTGGCGGAGTTTCGACGAGTAGTGTCGACGTCGCAGACAGCCAAGACCTGGGCATCCGGCCGGTTCAAGTACCGGGAGAGGTGGCCCCGATTCTGGGTTCCCATGCCGATGAAGCCAAGGGTGATTCGCTCGGACGCCGCAGCCTTACCTTGCGAGCCCAGGGCGGTCGTCGTGATCACTGTGGGCGCGGCGATCGCTCCTGCGGCTTGCGCGAGGAAACTGCGACGGCTCGTCGTGGTGCCGAAATTCATGAGGGCCCCTTTCGTCGGATCGATATCGGAGATGATGTGTTTGACGCGATTCTCGCACCCGATCTGAGGCTATCAGACAAATCAAAGTGGGGACAGGGTCTGCCCCAAACACATTTTGCTGATCAACCGGCGAGAGCTTCCAGTGCTTCCCACCGCTCGAACACAACGGCGAGTTCTTGTTCGATCGCGTCGACATGCGCGTTATCCTCCGCAATCTCGCTTCCGTTCCGTTTGTAATAGGTTGGCTCGGCCATTCTCTCGTGTAAAGCGCGGAGGGCGGTTTCGAGTTCCTCGATCTTCGCGGGTAAGGCGTCGAGCTCACGTTTTTCCCTGTTATTGAGCTTTCGCGGCTTGTCCCGTGCGAAATTCGCAGGCGAGGCGTTGTTTTCGGAGGTTTTCGACGCGAGTTCTCGCGCGACTTTATTGGACCGCTGTCGGAGATAGTCGTCGTAGCCGCCGTCGTATTCCTTGACGGAGCCGTCCGGCTCGATGGCGAGAGTGCTTGTCACGACATTGTTGAGGAACGCCCGGTCGTGGCTGACGAGAAGCGCTGTCCCTCCGAAATCAACGAGCAGCGACTCAAGCAATTCGAGCGTCTCGACATCAAGGTCGTTCGTCGGTTCATCGAGAACGAGGACATTCGCGGGTTTGGCGAATAACCTGGCAAGCAAGAGGCGGCTTCGCTCACCTCCAGAGAGAAACTTGACCTGAGTCCGGGCTCGTTCTGGAGGGAAGAGAAAATCTTGAAGGTAACCGATGACGTGACGAGGTTGGCCATTAATGGGAATCGTGTCATAGCCGTCAGAGACACTTTCCTGAACCGTTTTTTCCTCATCAAGCACCGCTCTGAGCTGATCGAAGTAGGCGACCTCAATGTTGGTTCCGATTCGGAGGGTTCCCTCGCTCGGAGCTAGGCGGCCAAGTAGGAGGTGGAGAAGCGTTGTCTTACCCGCGCCGTTGGGGCCGACGATGCCCACCTTATCGCCTCGCATGATCGTCGTGGTCAGGTCGCGGATGACGGGGCCGCCGGAGTAGTGAAAGCTCACCCCCTTGGCTTCGATCACCATCGCGCCTGAGCGGTCACCCTCTTGCAAAAGGATTTTCGCAGTTCCCTGCTTGTCTCTGCGTTTTTGGCGCGCCTCTCGCAGGGCCTTCAGCGCCCGGACTCGTCCTTCGTTGCGGGTTCGTCTCGCTTCGACACCTTTGCGAATCCAGGTTTCTTCCTGCGCGAGTTTCTTGTCAAACAGGGCGGTTTGACGTGCCTCGGCGGCGAGCAGCTCGTCTCTGCGTTTCAGAAACGTAGGGTAGTCGCACGCCCAATCGTAGAGTTTCCCACGATCGAGCTCGACGATCCGAGTGGCGAGTCGTTCGAGAAAAACTCGGTCGTGCGTGACGAACACGAGGGTGCCGACATAACGAGAGAGGAAGTCTTCGAGCCAACGGATCGAGTCGATGTCGAGATGGTTGGTCGGCTCGTCGAGGAGCAGAATGTCGGGATCGATCACGATCGCCCGGGCCAGGAGCGCGCGACGCTTCATTCCCGAGGAGAGTTCCTCGAAACGAGCGTCAGGATCGAGTCCGATCCGGGAGAGCACCGCAAGGACGCGGTGGTCGTGGACGTCGGCGGCGATCCCGTGGTCGCTCAATCCTTTCGCGACCTCATCGGCGACGATTCCCAAGACCCCTCGCGGAACTTCCTGCGGCAAGCGAGAGATCCGCAGACCCTGCTGACGAATGACTTCGCCCTCGTCGGGTGTGAGATTGCCATGGATCAATTTCAGAAGCGTACTCTTCCCCTCGCCATTGCGGCCAAGGAGGCAGAGTCGATCGCCCCGCTCGATGGGGAGCGAGGCCTTGTCCAGCAGGAGAGGCCCCCCGAACGACAGACTCACATCTCGTAAGCTCAGCAATGCCATGTCATTCTCGGTCGAAAGTCGCGGACGATGGAAGCGATGACGTGTCAGGGTAACAAATCGAAGGGGTGTCCAACGAGGTGAGCCGCTCAGAGGATCGGAACCTCGTCCATCGGATCGTGACCGAGGCGCCCTCGACAACAAAGCCGCCGCACCCTTACCCTCAACGAAACGTGACCGATGTTTCGTTCTTTCTCCCAGCTTCAACCTTGGAATTTCGGATACCTGCATGCACATCCTGATTGTCGACGACGAGCCAACCATTCGTCAGACCCTTCGGGTTGCGCTTGAAGCGATCGGTCATGAAGTGTCCGAGGCGGTCACTGGAACGCTCGCGTTGCGATCGATTGAGCGTCGGCCTGTTGATATGGCGCTTGTCGACCTGCGTCTCGGTCTTGAGTCGGGACTCGACTTCATCGGTCCGATGCTCGATCGCCTGCCGAGACTGGCCATTGTCGTGATCACGGCCCATGCCTCGGTCGACACCGCCGTGGACGCCATGCGGCGAGGAGCCTTCGACTACCTTCCCAAGCCGTTCACCCCTGGCCAGGTCCGGGCGGTCATCGAACGTGTCGCGCGAGAGAAAGGTCTTCGCGATCGTGTCGCCGACCTGGAGGATCGGGTCCGGGCCGAGGTGCCTGAGGCTGAGCTGAGGGGTCACGACCCGACGGTGAAACGGTTGCTGGAACTGGCCAGGAAGGTCGCGCCGACCGCCGCCGCAGTTTTGATTCGAGGCGAAAATGGGACAGGGAAGGGCGTGTTCGCCCGCGCGCTTCATGCGTGGAGCAAACGTCCGGAGGGGCCGTTCGTCACGGTGAGTTGCCCGAGCTTGAACGCGGAACTGCTCGAAAGCGAGCTTTTCGGGCATGTGAAGGGGGCATTCACGGGAGCCTTTCGCGACGGACCCGGTAAAGTCGCAGCGGCGGAAGGGGGAACCCTGTTTCTGGATGAGATTGGTGACTTGCCGACGGGCTTGCAACCCAAGCTCCTGCGATTTCTCCAAGATCGGAAATACGAACGGGTGGGAGAGACGACGACACGATCGGCGGACACGCGATTTCTAGCGGCGACGAATCGAGATCTAGAAGCGGCTGTCGCCGAGGGACGTTTCCGAGAGGACCTGCTCTACCGCCTGAACGTGGTGGAAATCACGCTGCCCCCGCTTCGTGCTCGAACAGACATGAACGAACTCGCACTTCATCTCCTGTCCTTCTTCGCAAAGCAGACCGGTCGGACTTTCGCGGGTTTCACTCCAGAGGCCATTGCGGCGATGACGGCTTATTCTTGGCCCGGGAATTTGAGAGAACTTCGAAATGCGATTGAACGAGCCGTCATCCTAGGTGGGGGACCGGACGTGGGATTGGGGGACCTGCCCGATCGCATCGGCCGAGGGCCAGTCAAGTCGGGTGTTTTGGAGCTTGGCGGCGCATTGACAATCGAGGAAATCGAGGTGGAACACATGCGCAGAGTGCTTGTGATCGCACCCAATCTTGAGGCCGCCGCCAAGACGTTGGGGATCGACCCCAGCACGTTGTTCAGAAAGCGAAAGAAATTCGGGATCTGACCCAGCCAGCGACGAACGCAAAAGGGGCTTACGAGGCCCCATTTTCGGCTGAGCCTCGAAACGGCCCCGTTTCAAGAGATTCACGGAAAGTCAATCAAGAACTTGGCCGTTTGACGGCGAGATCGCCAAAAACCGGCCCCCACGACAATCGCGGTCGCGCCCATGAGCAGCGATGACGGCTCGGGAACAGGATTGCCGATGATCCCGGTGAGGTTGATCGGTCCATTGACCGGCGTGAATACGACGTTTTGTGCCGGGTTGCTTCCATCCGCGAGCGTTGTGAAGGTACCCACGTTCACGATCGAAACGGTGATCGGTGTCGAACTTGCCGATGGTGCGACCGAGTAGGTCACGTTGATCAGCCCGACTTTGGCCCCCGGAGCGATCGTGGTGGAACCGCTGATAGTGAAGTCGTTGGCGGTAACTTCGAGCGCTGTCACCGTCGAGAACAGGCCGAAGTTGTTCACTCCGAAGATAAAAGGGTCGGTCGTCGTCTCGTTCGCCCCGGTGAAGGTGATTCCGGAGCCGGTGGGCACCGTCACATCGATCGAGAACGCCGCCACGGACGCGCTTGATGTCGCCAGCGAGCTGTTTGACAGAGAAACCTCGAATGCCCCGGTCGTGCCAACCGCCGTCGTGGAACTGTTGACGGTCATGCTCAGCAAGAAGCCCGCCTTCGCGTCGCCGCCGAGCATCGACAGGGCTAAGGCTAGACCCAATCCCAGTAACGAGGAAAGCCGAACTTCGCCCTTGAAAGCAACACGCATCTGCATCTCCTTAACCTGCGTAGATCTCATCACTTGCTCCAGATTAAGAATAGACTCTCGTGGATTCCACGACGTGGTCAAACATTCCTTTGGTCAGGGGGGTTTGCCACGAAAAGGGAACCGCCCTGCTCCGGCTCCATAGTGAGTTCACGGTAGCTTCGACCCAATCCGTTTCCGGACTTCAAGAAGATCGTTGATGTCGATCACGCCGTCACCATTGACATCGGCCCAGATCACGTAACTAGCGCCGGAGGAGGCCTGGGCGTTGCGGGCATCGACGATATCCGAAGTCGTCACGACCCCGTCGCCATTGACGTCGCCAGGCAAGACGCTGAATGCATCGGCGAATGGGTTGATCGCGATGTTCGGACCGGTACCCACCACCGGAGGAGCCGCAGGTCCACTCAGAGACAACATAAGTCGATCGACCCCAATCGCCGTAGGCAGGTTCCAGGTAGCGTGGTGCGTCGCGGGGTTGTAAGAGAAGCCGCTCGTGGAGTAATTCGCGACGTTCACACCGAGTAGTTGCAGCATCGACTGGCTGACCGCGACATCGTCGCTAAATAAGACATCGATGGCCCGGATGTTGATAAACGGTAGATCTCGAGTCAAGCCGAGTAGCGACATCGAGTTGGTGCCGGTAGGACCGAACCAGACTCGCGCGTCCATCACTTTAGGCGCGACGGTCATGATACCGTCTTGCGTGCCAGCTAGCGTGTAGTTGTTTGCGGAAAGCAACGCGCTCCCCACGTGAATGGGGTAATAACCCGCCGCACTGTTCGAGGTCGCGGTGGTGGAAAGGCTTGCCGATGAGATCACGCCTGCGGATGCCGCACTCTCACCTAGAACGAAACCGTTGAGGTGGTAGGTCAGCGTGGGCACTGCGTCGAAATGGTTCATGCCGAGGTTATCGGCGACCAGAGTGAGGCCGGCCTTGTTGACCTGTTGAGTCGTGCTACCTGAATTCTGCGGATAGGTTCCGTCTCCGAGATATTTGGCGAGAATGTTGTGCGGGCCGGCCGTCAGCGTCGAGGTCGAAAGGCTTGTGGCCGATCCACCCACCAGAATGAAGGATGATCCAAGATTCAAGCCGTCGACCTGGAACTGAACACTCCCCGTCGGTGTTGCTCCCCCGCTTGTGGAAGAAATCGTCACGGTGAAGCTTACCGACTGGCCGTAGATCGACGGGTTGAGTGTGGACCCGGCGACCACCGCAGTCGATCCAGACGTGACCGTCAGAACTGTTGATCCGACAACAGCTCCCGACGTGGCGGAGATCGTCGTCGAACCGGAGGCAAGGGTGGTTGCTTTACCGGTGACGTTAATCGTCGCGACGGCGGTGCTGGAGGAGGCCCACGTAACCGTCGATGTGAGGTCGAGTGTCGAGCTGTCGGTGAATGTCCCGGTCGCAGTGAACTGGGGCGTTGCGCCGATCGCGACGCTTGGTGTGGTGGGCGTGACAGCGATCGAGACCAACGTGGCGGCGGAAACCGTCAGCACCGTCGAGCCGGAAACGCTTCCGGATGTCGCCGAGATGGTTGTGGTTCCGATCGTAAGTGTCGAGGCGAGCCCCGTCGTACTCCCGATCGTGGCGACGGCGGGGGTTGACGAAGCCCACGTCACTGAACCAGTCAGATCCTGTGTGGTGCTGTCCGTGAAGGTTCCCGTCGCTGTGAACTGTTTCGTAAGTCCCTTGGCAACGCTTGATGTGGCGGGCGTGACAGCGATCGAGACCAACGTGGCCGCGGAGACCGTCAGCACCGTCGAGCCGGAAACGCTCCCGGATGTCGCCGAGATCGTGGAGGTTCCG
>JAYVYS010000780.1:0-9807 GCA_043784005.1 Isosphaeraceae bacterium | reverse complement strand
GCAGTGTTCGGGTTCCTCGCCGTTGGCGATGCGAGTCAAGCGCGGGCGGGGCTGCTGGGCACTTCGGTCACCGGGAGTATCACATTTCCTAGTTTTTCGGCCAATTTCTTCGATCCCGCAAACGGATTAGTACCGGCCGGCTTTCTGAACAGTTCACCGGGTGGCCCCACGGTGACCATTGCCGAGCCCGCGATCGAATTCGGCTATCAAGACGGAGCCAATCGCGACACCGCGAACTTCACGGACACACAGTTGACGGTGATGGACACGGTTTTTAGTTCCGCGACTGGATTCACGATGACCTTCACGGACTCGGCGTTTACCAGCCTGACTCTCGTCGCCAACAATTTCCCGGGCTTCTCGAGTTCGCTCGTGGGTAATGTGATCACAGTGTCCTACACAGGTACTGGGAGCCCAGCCATATTCACGGCCACGTTAAATGTGGGTTCCTCCACCGGCCCCAGCCCCGTACCGGAACCGTCGACGGTCGTCGGAGCGGGCACGGCTATCTTGATGGGTTTGGCCTACGCCTGGCGTCGCCGTCAAGCAAAAGTTGCCTCGCTCTGACCCCTGGGCGAGAAGCAGTGTCAGAGTTCTGATTTAGCGAAACTTTCTGACACCGCTTCGTGCGCTCACGGCTTCCCGCCTTCAATCACCAGATCAATCGTCGAGAAATGCTCGTGGTCGCTGTTGGTCTGGCGGGTCTCGACGCGCACGAGATAGACGCCGGGCTCATTGATCTTCAACGTGTTCTTCTGGTCGGACTTCGCTCCCGGCTTGAAGCCCGGTAGCCCGGTAGGGTGCGTCGCGAAGACGCACCGTATTCCATGTGACTCGCCAAATGGTGCGTCTTCGAAGACTCGACACACCCTACGGCTTTCACGAAAAAAGAGCCAGGAGCCGTTTCCCGACTCACGGCTTCTCACCTTCAATCACGAGATCAATCGCCGAGAAATGCTCGTGGTCGCTGTTGGTTTGACGGGTCTCGACGCGAACGAGATAGACGCCGGGTTCGTTTATCCTCAGCATGTTCTTCTGGCCGGACTTCGCGCCGGGCTTGAAATCCATCTCGAAGGCGGTCTCGGTGATCATCTCGCCGTTGAGGTCGGGTGCGTCTTTTGCGCCCACCTTGTTCACTCGCACGACGAAAAAGTGGACGACCACGTTTTCGAGCGTCTTGTGCGGATAGACGTTGGTGAGCATCCAGTTGATCTTGATCGGCTCGCCGGCCTTCGCCTTCAGGACGGGCCGAGGATTCTTGCCGTACGCCGGGGGGGTCTGATCGACGAAGGCCGTTTGCTGACCGTTCGCGGCGATCACATCAAGCGTGATCTTGGCATGTTCGGCAAACGCGGAAGTCGACCAGGCGAGGAATCCCAGTCCAAGAAGCATTCGCGGTATATTGCGTTTCATGGAGAGGACTCTTTGAACGGAGATTAAGGCCGAGGGAGTTCCCGCGACGAGAAAGAATTCATGAGATTCAAAACGTCATGGTAGCTCGGGCGAGCGCGACGTACCACAGGTGGGATCGTGTGATAATCTTAGAGCGTCGGGAATGGAATCGCCGTTCGCCGAATTTTGGACCAGAGGCAATGCCATGCGTGGACTTTCTCGACGCTTCATGATCCCCGCTCTGGCTATCTTGTTGAGCGTCGCGCCTGCCTGTAACGCGACCGCCGGCCACAAATGGGGCCAGGGAGCGCGGACGCCGGACGGGTCGACACGCCGACTCTCCTTGCGTCCGCTCTATGAGCCGAGTCGTGCCAAATCACTCTATCTCTCTGGATACGCGGGCGCGAATTACGCACCAAGTGGTCGGGGCGGACTCCTCTATCCCTCCACCTACCGCCAGGCCACCGGGCTTGGCCTGCATTCGACCTTCAACAGACCTTGGCACGGACAGTGACGCCTCGAAATTCTCCAGAATCTTGAGGTTCGGCTTGGACGCGACTTGCCCGTTCCGTCTAAGATTCTAAGGACGGTCCTGACGAGGTGAACGAAGGTTTCGTTACGTTACGACCGACAAACGGGCGGAGCCATCCTTGCGAAGGACATCCTGAGTCATGGGCGCGGGAATGTCGGTGATCCGGATCGGCATCGTGGGCGCGGGGCAGATTGCCCGGACGCGCCATTTGCCTGGATTCCACGCCTTGCCGGGTGTCAAGGTGGTCGGCGTTTGCAACCTGCACCGCGAGTCGACCTCGCGGATCTCACGTGAGTTCGACATCCCTAAAGTCTTCGGAAGCTGGGAAGATCTTGTCGAAGATGACGAGATTGACGCCATTGTGATTGGGGCCTGGCCCTACCTTCACTGCCCGGTCACTCTGGCGGCATTCGATGCGGGCAAGCACGTGCTGACCCAAGCACGCATGGCCATGAACGCTCGGGAAGCGCAACGGATGTACGATCGCTCGAAAGAGCTTACCAAGTTAACCGCGATGATCGTGCCAAGCCCTTACGGATTGACTGGCGACGGGTTCATGAGATCGTTGATCGGTTCCGGTTATCTCGGAACCCTTCGCGAGGTTCATGTGCATGGTCTCAACGGCGACTATGCCGACCCGAAAACGCCGTTGAGCTGGAGACAGGTCGTCAAGTATTCCGGCTTTAACATGCTGACGCTTGGCATTCTCTACGAGACCGTGACTCGTTGGATTTCACCGGCGACGCGCGTGTTGGCCTATGCCACGCGACACATCAACCGACGATTCGACCCTGAGACCGGGCACACCGGCAAGGTCGGCACACCCGACAGCGTCCACGTCTTGAGCACGCAAGAAGACGGTTCGATCGGTGCCTATCGACTGAGTGGTGTCGTGCGACACGACAAATCGATGGGTGTGGCACTTTACGGCAGTGAAGGGACGTTGATTTACGATCTCCTCCGCGACGAGATCCGGGGCGCTCGTGCAACCGACGCTAACCTTGAGGTCTTGCCGATCCCCGAAAAGCTTCGCAGCGGCTGGCAGGTCGAGGCCGACTTTATCGCCTCCATTCGAGGCGAACGCCCGGTGGTCCACACCACATTCGGCTCTGGCGTAAGATATATGCAGTTCACCGAGGCCGTCGCGCGCAGTTCACGCCACCAGCAGCCGGTTTCGCTGCCGTTAAAAGAGTTTTCGAATCCGAGTCTTTGAGAGAATCAGACCTCGTCCTCTTCGCGTAATTTCGCCAGAACGCCCAGGTCTTCCAAGGTCGATGCATCCCCGGTGCTTGCTCGGCCCGCGGCGATGTCTCGCAAAAACCTTCGCAGGATCTTGCCGCTGCGGGTCTTGGGAAGCGAGTCGGTGAAGCGAATGTCGTCAGGGCGGGCGAGCGCGCCGATTTCCTTCACGACGTGGGCGCGAAGCTCCTGACGAAGCTCCTCGCTCGGTGTCTGACCGGATTCGAGGGTCACGAATGCGGCGATCGCCTGACCTCGAAGCTCGTCGGGCTTGCCCACAACCGCCGCCTCGGCCACCTTTGGATGGCTCACCAGCGCGCTTTCGATTTCCATCGTCGAAAGCCGGTGGCCAGCGACGTTCAGGACGTCATCCACCCGGCCCAAGATCCAGAAATTGCCGTGCTCGTCTTTGCGTGCGCCATCGCCCGTGAAGTAGCAGCCGGGAACCTCGCTCCAATAGGTCTGCCGGTATCGGTCATCGTCGCCCCAGAGCGTTCGAAGCATCGACGGCCAGGGTTGCTTGATCACGAGGAAACCCCCCTCGTTGGGGCCGAGCGCTTTGCCGTCACGGGTCACGATCTCGGGCACGATACCCGGCAGCGGGCGAGTCGCCGAGCCGGGGACCGTGGGAGTCGCGCCCGGGAGTGGGGCGATCATGATGGCCCCGGTCTCCGTTTGCCACCAAGTATCCACGATTGGGCAGCGCTCGCCGCCGATCACGCGGTGATACCACATCCATGCCTCGGGATTGATCGGTTCACCCACCGTGCCAAGGAGCCGCAAGCTCGATAGGTTCGACTTCTTGGGAAACTCTTCACCCCATTTCATGAACGCGCGGATCGCCGTGGGCGCGGTGTACAGGATCGTGGCCTTGTAGTGCTCGATGATCTGCCAGAACCGCCCCTCGTCGGGCCAATTCGGAGCACCTTCGTACATCACGCACGACACGCCGTTGGAGAGCGGGCCGTAGACCAGGTAAGAATGACCCGTCACCCAGCCGATGTCGGCGGTGCAAAAGTAGATGTCGTCTTCCTTGAGGTCGAACACCCACTTCGTTGTCACCGTTGTGCCGACGAGATATCCCCCCGTGGTGTGGAGAATTCCCTTGGGCTTCCCTGTTGAGCCGGAGGTGTAAAGAATGTACAGCGGGTGCTCGCTGTCGACCGGCTCGGGAGGGCAGTCGGCTGAGGCGTCGGCCATCAGGTTGTGCCACCATAGATCGCGGCCAGGCGTGAAGGCGATGTCGTGACCGGTCCGCTTGTAGACAATGACATGCTCGATCGTGGGGCATTCCGCCGCCGCGCCGTCGGCGTGGGTCTTGAGCGGAACCACCTTGCCGCGACGAAAGCCGCCGTCGGCCGTGACTAGCACCTTCGCGTTACAGTCTTGAATCCGCCCGCCAAGGGCCTCCGCCGAGAATCCGCCGAAAATGACCGTATGAGGCGCTCCGATCCGCGCGCAAGCAAGCAGGGCAATCGCCAGTTCGGGGATCATCGGCATATAAACGGCGACAACATCCCCCTTCTTGACTCCCAGGCTCTTCAGCACGTTCGCGAATTTGCTCACTTCCGTTTGAAGGTCGCGATAGGTCAAAACACTCCGGTCGCCGGGTTCGCCTTCAAAGAGGATCGCGGGCTTGTCAGCGCGACCGTTGGCGACGTGACGATCGACGCAGTTGTGCGAGGCGTTCAACGTCGCGTCCACAAACCATTTCGCGTGGGGGGCCTTCCAGTCAAGAACCTTGCTCCAGGGACTAAACCAATCCACAGCCCCGGCCTGTTCGGCCCAGAAGCCCTCGGGGTCGTCCTTGGCGCGGTTCCAGAGTTCCTCGTATTGAGCAAGCGAGGAGATCTGAGCCGCCCGAGAGAACGCGGCGGGCGGGGGGAACACCCGGGTCTCGTTCAAAACGCTGGTGATCGATCCCTGGCCTTGGCCTTGTTCAGCCTTCATATCGCGGGCTCCGCAGTCGGTTCGTGACCGGACAAACGTGCGCGACCGCCCTCGAACATGCGAGGGCGGTCGAACTCATCCGAAACGTTGGTCGAGACTGGATCTTAAGACCGGCGGGGAGGAGAGTCAACAAATCGAGGCAGGGGAACGGAGCCGTGCAATTCTCAGTAACTGTCGGCGCTCAAGACCTCGCCACCACTCACGGTCCCCAGGGCCCGCCAGGTATTTCCTTGCACGGTGCTCTTCACGAAGCGAACACTGCCGTCGCCGAGCAGGGCGTTCACTCCGCCGGGATGATAGCTGCGCGCGGTGATGGCGCCGAATGTCGGGCCACCCTGCACAATCAACTTCGAGGCGATGTCGAGGTCGCCTTGTCCGCTCTTACCAAAGGTCGCCTTGTTCGGCGGCCATGCGGTCGTCATCCCGGTCTCGTGAAGGTTGCCGTCGGCCCAAAACGTGTGAGACTGCCCCGGAACGCAGTTGCCCGCGTATTCAGGTGCGACGGTATAGGGGTCGGAATTCGGGTCGGGGACCGATGCGGGATTACTGATATTCGCCAGCGTGTTGAATCGGCAGAGGGGCTGATAGACCTTCACGTCAGTGGCCATGAGAGTACTGCTGGTTCCGTCGGTGAATTCCGCGAACCTGCGGCTTCGATTCGGACCGAAGACCCCTCGGTTATCAATCCCGCCGAATCCGTTCCAGACATACCAGTCCCCCTCGTTAAAGCCGTAGCTCGTCACGCTCGCCACAGCATTCAAACCCGTGAAGGGAGGAAATGGGGTCTTCTTGTCGGCGTTGGTGTCGCTGGGGCAAAGGAATATGGATACCGAGTTTCCTACGACGGACGAGTTCGCGGCATTGAGGTGGTTGAAAGTGAAGTTCAAGGCATTGAACGCGACCCCTTGTTCCATGAACGGCAAGATCCGACAGTGGACGCTGAAGCCGTTCGTCCAGGCGACCGTGTTGCCGGTACCGCTCAAGCAATTCGAGATCGGGAAAACCCCGGCGATACTCTCGTAATTGTGAAGGCCTAGCCCGATCTGTTTCAGGTTATTCGTACACTGAATTCGCCGAGCGGCTCCTCTTGCCGCTTGGACCGCGGGAAGCAAGAGGGCGATGAGTACGGCGATGATCGCGATGACCACCAGAAGCTCGATCAGCGTGAATCCGGCGCGGCGTCGCGAAATCATGGAGACCTCGGTGGGAAAGGGGGGGTAGGTCCTCAGTCGTGGATTCAAACTCACGACTATTTCATGCCCTTCCGCGCGGGTCAAATCAACCGGCAAATTTTATCCAAACGATTCAGGCGGCGACCGTGGCGGCGGAGCCGATCAAAGCGGCGAAGGCGGCCTCAGCGGCATGTTCGGCGGCGCGGATGGTATCGGGGATGCCGACTCCCTCGTAAGCATTCCCCGCGAGGATCAAACGCGCGTGCTTCGCGGCTTTGCGCCGGATCTCCTCGACACGATCGATATGGCCGACCGTGTATTGAGGCATGGCCCGAGGATGGCGGGCGACTTCCGCGAAGAGAGGCTCGCCCTTGACGCCGAGCAGGTCGTAAAGCTCTGACTTGACGATCGCTTTGAGGGCTTCGTCATCGCGGTCGAAGAGCTCAGGCTGGGTCGCGCCGCCAAGGAAGACACGCATCAAGGCGGTACCCGACGGAGCGCGGCAAGGGAATTTAACGCTCAGAAAGGAGACCGCGAGGATCGAGCGCTTCTCGATCGCGGGAACCACCACACCGAAACCGTCGAGCGGGTGCGAGACCTGGTCGCGCGGATAGGCGATGTTCACGATCGCCGACGACGCATAGGGAATGGCGCGAAGCTGAAGCGCGAGGTCGGGGTCGACAGAGTCGAGCAATCGGGCGGAGGCGTGGGCTTCCGTCGCCAGGACGACCACATTCGCCTCGATCGGCGGGCCATCGAGAAGTTCAACGAGCCAGGGAGAGGAAGGCGTATTTCGGCTTACACGACGCACCGCCGTCTTCGTTCGGACCGATCCGGGAGGCAACGCCGCGACAAGGGCTTTAGGAAGCGTATCCATCCCTTCCGCCAGCGTGACGAACATCCCATAGCGCGCTCCCGACGCGCTCTTTTCCGCACCTTTTGCGAGCCTCGCCTGGCGGATGGCGCCTCGGATCAGCCCGCCTTGCTCACGTTCCATTGTCAAGAATTGCGGAAGCGTCGCCTTCACGCTCAGCTCGTTGGGATCGGCGGTGTAAATCCCTCCCACGAGTGGTTGAACAAGACGTTCGAGTGCCTCGCGTCCGAGCCTGCGCTTGACGAACGAAGCGAGACTCTCGTCGCCCTCATCCCCTTTGGCGGGAAGGACGAGGTCGAGCAGCATTCGGAGTTTTCCTCGGAAAGAGAGAATCGGCGTCGTGAGAATCGGAAGGAGCCGGTTCGGTGCCATCAGCACGAAACCTTCGGGGACCGGATGCACACGTCCCTCTCGGACCACGAACGAGCGCCGATGCTGGGCGTCGGTGCCGATGAGCTGGTCGGTCAGGCCGAGGTCGCGGCAGAGGTCCACGGCCCAGGGCTTGTTGGTGATGAACGAGTCAGGGCCGCCTTCCAGAGTGAAGCCCTGAATCCGATTCGTCCAGATCGCGCCCCCGGTTCGGTCCTTCGCCTCCAGGACCAGGACCTCGACCGGCCGGCGTGCCTTCTGAGCGCGCTCGACGATCCGATATGCCGCGGTTAGGCCCGAGAGCCCGCCGCCGATCACAACAACCCGCTCCGGCTTGGACTGGCGTTCGGGCAAAAGAGGATCTCCTGACTTCCGGCCGTGCCCGAACGCGGGGGGGCGGTTCGTGACCGGGTCGTGTTAACGAATGGGGATGATCCCTGCCGATCCGTACTGCTCAACTTTAAATCTTACATTCCGCCGCCGTTTCCGGGAAGAAACGACCGACTTTGCGGGTCACGCCCGTCGATACGACCGGACGTGGTCGATCACTGCCAATACACTTTCTACCGGAGTATGCGGCAAGATGCCATGACCGAGGTTGAAGATATGGCCCGGCCGACCCGCCGCCTGATCAAGGATGCGAAGGGTCTGCCGCTTTAGCTCATCCGGAGGGGCGAAGAGAACGATCGGATCAAGATTGCCCTGCACAGCAACTCCAGGGCCGAGCCGATCCCAGGTCGCCCCCAACTCAACCCGCCAATCTAGGCCGATCACATCACCCCCGGCGTCACGTTGAAGTTCGAGGAGAGAATTCGTGTCGGTGCCGAAGTGGATTGTAGGAACCGAGGGATCAAGCGCGGCGAAGAGTCTCCGCATGTGGGGCAGGACGAAACGACGGTAATCCTCGGGTGAAAGGTTCCCGACCCAGCTATCGAAAAGCTGAAGCACCTGTGCCCCGGCCCCGACCTGGGCATTAAGATACACCGCCGTGGCATCCACAAGGCGAGAAAGCAAGGCATCCCATGCACCCTGATCCGTGTACATGAAGGCCTTCGCCTTTTCATAGTGCCGCGAGCCGCCGCCTTCGATCGCGTAACACGCCAGGGTGAAAGGTGCTCCCGCGAATCCGATCAAGGGTGTGGAAGGGTTCAAAGCGCGGCGGATCATTCGCACCGCGTCGTAGACGTAGCCCAGCGGCTCCGGGTCGATCATCGGTGTAACCCGGTCCACATCGCTCGACGTGCGGATTGGATTGTGGATCACCGGCCCCTCCCCCTTGGCAAATTCCAGGTCGAAACCAAGGGGTTGCAGGATCAAGAGGATATCGGCGAAAAGGATCGCGGCGTCGACTCCCAGTCGCTCAGTAGCCGTGACCGTGACCTCGGTCGCCAGTGTCGGATCGTGGCAAAGTTCAAGGAAGGACACCTTGGCCCTGACCGCGCGATATTCGGGCATATAGCGCCCGGCTTGTCGCATGAACCAGACGGGCGTGATGTCGGTCGGCTCGCGCCGGCAGGCCTTCAGGAACGGGCTCTCGCGGAGCGGATCGATCGGGAGGTCCAGGGAAACAACAGACGGAACCGGTACGGAACTTGCCATGAGTGAACAACCCGGCAGCGGAGGGGATCGAGGGAAACCTTACAGCTTCCCATTTCAAAAATGAGGCTTTATCGTAACGTCGCCGGACCATCTCCGCGAGGCGAATGCTTGATGCGCATGGGCCAATGGGTCTCTTCGTGCGTAGAATGAAAGGGTCGCCACGAGAGTCACAACTTGGGGATCGAGGGAAAGTTTGACCTTTTGCGACAAGAATACCAAGGGTAGTACCAGGAATTGACGAGGCGATATCAGATGGATCGCGATGAGAGCGATGAACAAATCGGGAACGATTCGGAATCAGTGAGCGTGAAGGAAACGGAGAACCACACGAACGGCTCGGGAGGGGAAGCCACGAGGCGAATGATTTTCGCGCCGCGGATCACACCTCCGCAGCGGGTCATCAGGCAAACCGAGGATGAGCAACTTCTCAACCGCGCTGTCCCTTCGATTCCTAAGCCGATGGCTCCGGAACTTGGGGAATTCACCCACTCCGAAGCCTGGCGCGTGTTGCGGATTCAGAGTGAGTTCGTCTACGGAATCAATGCGCTGGCGGAGGTTGGAGCCGGAGTCGCGGTGTTCGGCTCGGCACGACTTCCGGAGACTTCACCGTACTACGCCGACGCGCGTGAATTGGGACGAAAGCTCGTCGAATCCGGTTTCGCCGTGATCACCGGAGGAGG
>JAYVYS010000779.1:0-3956 GCA_043784005.1 Isosphaeraceae bacterium | reverse complement strand
GGTCTATCCGCACCGCAATCCCCCGCGGTGCAAACGATCACCGGGTGGGTCCCAATCGCGCGCCGGGGTGCGACCCATTTGCTCGCCGATCTCCAGATTATCACCCACACGCTTTGCAGAAGAGCCATAAAAAAAGGGGTGGCATAAGCCACCCCTTGACACGGGCGGGACTCGAACCCTGCGGCTAGATGCCGCCGCTACCAAGCGTAAAGCACTGTGCCATCAGGAACGTAACAGAATCCTTGCGAAACGGTCAATGTAAATACGTCAGAATTGGTAATTATCTCGAGTCAGGACGTCTGGCACGGCCGCCGAATCGATCCTCACGGCACCTCCTTCGGTCATGTTCTCGATCACGAGCCAGAGGGGACGGTGAGTATCGCTGATTTTTAACGGGGGATTGAGTGGGTGGATATAGATACCACCGGGGAAAGCGCGGAGGTGATTTTCCCGGACGATCATGAATTTGCCGAGATATCCATACACGCAGATCCCGTCGACGCCCAGCTCCCGTGCGACCGTCGTGGGCGTTACGCTCAAACGGTTCCCCTGGATCAACAGGTTATCACAGTTTCCCGCGAAAATTCCTTCGCGGCCCCGGACCGCGACGGGGAGTTGGACTTCGATTGAGTTGCCGACGATGGCGACGTCGAGTGCGGAATCCGAAGAAATCGGATCGCCCTGTTTCGCGCCGCGGTGGCTGAGTCCCACGTGAATCCCTTGCGACGCGCCCTGAACCGTATTGTCGCGGATTCGAACGTTTCCGCTGACTTGTCCGCCTATGACGATCCCTTGGGCCGCAGCCCGCGGTTCCCTCTCCTTGGGCCGGGCCAGAACCGATCCAAAAAAGTCGGACCATGGGCGCGCACCGGTCCGGTTCAGGGAATTCCGAAAAAGCGGATCACAGAGAATCCGACGGGCGAGTCCCTGGACGAAAGCACGCGGCGTCTTGGTGCGCCGATGGAGGTTGCTGTTCGTGTTGGAGTCGACAAGGTCTTGCCAGTGTTGAGCCAGGGCCTGCGGCGTAAAGAAGCTGAAAGATTCCCGTTTATCTTGCCCGATGGTGACAGTGACGGGAACAAGGTTCGCGGCGGTCGAGGGCAAGCGGCGGACTCGTTCGGGGGTCGCCGGTGTCTCCGCCACCAGGAGGCGACGGTACTCGCCTCGGAGCCGTTCGCTCTCCATCAAACGTGCGAACGCGATCCGCGGCCCGGTATTGCTGACCGTGAGCCGGTTGTCCTCGATCTGGACACGGTCGGTGTTCGAGACCAGGATGCCCACCTGGTACTGACCCATCGTCAGGTCGCAGTGGTGGACGCGCACCGATGCGGGGGTGGCCGGGTCGTTCTCGACGGTGATGCAAGAGCCTGCCTTGCGAATTCCGTCCGCGCCCCGGAGTGAGACTCGGTGGACGTCCACATTCGGGCACTGGAGGAAGTTCAGGACGCCGCCGAGATTTTTCATCCCGTCCCCTCGGATTCCGGTTCGCCCGCTCTCGGCGTGAAGGTCGCTCACGGAAACGTTCTGGTAGCCCTGGAACTGAAGTGCGGTTTCAAATCGGGATGCGACGATTTTCGTGCCCGGCCCGCCACCCGTGATCTTGACGCTCCCTCGCCCATTGAAGGCGAGCTTACGAGTCACGTTGAATAGGCCGATCTTGAAGCAAACGCTGGCGTCGCTCGCGTTCTCCCGGTTCCCTTGATTCAGGAGGGTTTCAAGCTTCGTCTGCCAGTCCTCGTCGGGAGATAAGGAGATCGCGCAGCAGCAGTCGCCGACGGTGATCGCGGTGAGGGGTGGGAACTTGTGCCGACAGTCAGACCGAATTTTCAGGGTCGAGCCGGTGGAGTCAACCAAGGCCAGCGGGGCGTAGGCGTGGTCGACCCCATGAGGGGGCAGCGGAAGAGGCAACGGCGGAGTGGTGTTGGAGACCGGCCACTCGATGTTGCCGGTCTCGGCGTCGACCGCGGTCCGGGCGGGAATCAGCCAGTAGTCCCCCGAGCGGTAGTCGCCTGCCGCGAAGGTGACCTGGAGACCGTCTTCGAGCGAGATCCAGCCGCCTGGCGCGGCCGAAGCCATCGGTACGCCATCGCTGATGTCGGGACCCGCCGGCGTCTCACGCTGGTCCCACCGGCGAATCCGCGGGCGGAGCGAGAGATCGATCGCTGGGACAGGCGTGGCGGCCTTGATCGTGATTCCACCGTCCTCGTTCGGCGACCGCGCGACCTGGAGGAGCGTGCCGCGGTGGTCCGTCAGGTCTGAGCGCTCGTCGAAAAGCTCGATCCAGTCATCGTCGCGAAACCCAAGGTTATCGTCGCGGCCCGTGTCGTGAACGGTCAGCGTTTGCCCACCTTTGAGAACGGACGTCACCACCGACCCGTTCTCACGTGACCACTTGAATGTGGCGTTGGCAAGGGTGCCGGGCTGATGAACCTCGACTCGGTAGAGCTGATTCTGGAGACGCCGATAGCCCGCGGTGGGAGGCAGGACGCAAGGCCCCGCTCCTGTGTCGACGACCGCCGTTTGCGCCGAGATCATGCCGGAGCTGGGAGTCGGGGGGACGAACGCGCTACAATCCGCGCCGTCGGCGATATTCTGGAGCCTGACCTGCCAGACGACCCTGGCGCGGGACGCCGTGTCCGGCCCGCCTAATGCCTTTTCACGGATCGACGGGTCATCGACGGCCGAAATGTGACGAAGCCAGACGTCTAAATAGGAAACATACGTTCCGGCGGGAGGCGGGATCGCGATCGCTCCAATCGTGGTACCGAGGCTGGCGGGCAAGTCTGGCTGGGTCAGGATCGTGATCGTGTCGTCGTCGTTCTCGCAGAGGATGCCTTCGACGTAAATCCGGCCTTTGGAAACTGTCAGGTCTTTCGAGTCGCCGGTAAGGCCGATCTCGAATCCGCCCTCGGGCCCCTGCGGCACTCCGGAGTGGCCGATGACGTCGATGCCTTCGGTCTCGATAAAGTGGCGAGAAATCGCCTGCTGTTCGTTCCAGTCCGCATCCACGTCCACGCGTCCCTGCTGGCGCAGCACCATCGCGAAGTGCTTGCGCGGGTGAAAGGTAAGTCGGCTGAAATCGCCTTGCATGGGAACCTTTCTCAAACGGAGTCAGCGTGGAGTCGCGGGGTTCGTGGAGAGATCGATCCGAGAATGGCCGAGCGTCAGGTCACCAGGAAGACACCGGCCTCGAGTCCGAACCGCAAATATTCGTCGAGGCGGACGCCAAGGTTGCGGATGCGCCACGTCTGCTCGAGCATTCCGTAGGCACCCATCTCCGTCTCGTCCTCGGCACCGACGGCGATCTCCGGCGGGCACGAGGTGAGCAACTGAAGGTAGGCTGGCTGGCTGTAGAGGGTTGCGGTGAAGCCCGGCCGCACTCGCGTACGAACGTCGTCATCGATCGCGTTCTGAGCCAAAAGCGAGAGCGACGGGTTGGCCTTGAGCGCGGCGTCGATCGCCTGGCGCGAGGCCGTCTCCGGCTGGCAACGGTAGCGCCGCGGGGTCTTCGAGCCATCAGGCACGTAACAGAACCGGATACATCCCGATTGCCTTCGCTCGCTGGTCAAAGGCCCGGTGAAGATCGAGTTCTCGGCCAGGTTGATCTCCCGGAACGCCGACGTACCCACCACGGTGCTGCGGGCGATCGTCAGAATTCCCGGAAGGTTGAACGCCGGGCCTGCGGGACCGAACGCGACGTTCGAGTCACCGAGCGCATCGACGATGCTATCGGAGAGGGTCGCGTGGATTCCTTTGCCCAGTAACTGCCCGCCGGTGATGCAGCGTTCGATGGTTAACTGGCCGTTGACACCGTCGGCCCAGTCGAGCGAAGGCGGAACCTTGACTTGCTTGAGCACGAGCCAGGGGGCGAGTGTGCAGTCGCGAAGCATAAGCGTCATCGACGCCGAGCCGTCAACCTGGATGTTGCCGCCGATCAGGAGGCCGTCGAGAGTGAC
>JAYVYS010000778.1:0-6251 GCA_043784005.1 Isosphaeraceae bacterium | reverse complement strand
GCGCTCGTCGCCGAACAGGCGGCCTATCAAGCGATGTTGAAGCTGCGCGCCAGGGAGTTCGAGGTCGTTCGGCAGAACCGGCAACAGCGTCAAAACAGTCGCTCTTCGTCCGCCAGTCAGTCGCAACAACAGCTTCAGCAACTTGAGCTTTCGAACGAAGAGAACCGCTACGAAGAACAAACCACCGCCAAGGCCCAGACCCAGAAAGAACAAGAACAGCGCGAGACGAGGCAGGTAATCAACCGTCTTCGCGAGCTATCTCAGCGCCAGAACGACCTGAACGAACGCATCAAGGAGATGCAATCCACTCTGGAAGCGGCGAAGACCCCTGAAGCCAAGCAAGAAATCGAGCGCCAGCTCAAACGGCTCAGAGAACAACAGCAACAACTTCTACGCGATACCGACGAGCTTATCGAACGCATGGAGACCGAGCAAAACCGCGAGCGAATGGCCGAGGCCCGGCAGCAGGCGGAGCAGAGTCGCGAGAATGTGCGTCAAGCCGCCGAGGCACTTGAACAAAGCCGCCTTCCCCAAGCCTTGACCGAAGGCACGCGCGCCGGCAGGCAGATGGAGGACCTCCGCGAGCAGCTTCGCAAAGAGTCCGCGAACCAGTTCTCCGAAGAGATGACCGCGATGCGCAACCAAGCGCGGAACCTTGATGAGACGCAGAAGAAGCTCAACGAGCAGCTCGATGCCGAAAATCAAAAAGCCCAGACCTCACTTCGCGACAGCAAAGAGCGCGACCACGTCAAGACAGGGCTCGAACAACAGCGCAAGGATCTCGACAAGATCCTCGACCGGATGCAAAACACCGTTCAAGAGGCCGAAGAGACGGAGCCGTTGCTCGCCAAGAACCTCTACGACACCGCGCGTAAGGCCAACGAGCAAAAGGTTCCCGACGCCCTAAAAGTCGCCGAGGAGCTTGAGAAGGCCGGGATTCCCGAAGAGGCCGTCAAGGCGTCAAAAGCCGCTGGCCAGGGGATTGAGCAGTTACGTCAAGGAGTGGAACGAGCCGCCGAAAACGTTCTCGGTGACGAGACCTCGGCCCTCCGTCGCGCTCAAAGCGAGCTCGACGCTCTTGCCGAGCAGATCAATCGCGAAGTCGCCCGCGCCGGCGGTCGACCGCAAGGACAACAACCGGGTCAACAAGGACAGCAACCAGGGCAGCAAGGACAGCAGCCAGGGCAGCAACCGGGTCGGCAAGGACAACAACCGGGTCAGCAAGGAGAGCAGCCGGGACAGCAACCAGGGCAGCAAGGGCAGCAGCCGGGACAGCAACCAGGGCAGCAAGGACAGCAACCAGGGCAGCAAGGGCAGCAACCAGAGCAGCAACCAGGGCAGCAAGGACAAGGGCAACAACCTCGTCCGGGTGGCCAGGGTTCGTTGCGAGGCGGAAATCAACCGCAAGCAGGTGGCGGAGGAAGACAAGGAGGAGAGGAGCGGTTACTCGGCGGGATGCCGAACGGTCCCGGTGGCCCCATCACGGGCGAAGGATTCCGGCAATGGTCTGACCGGATGCGCGACGTCGAGGAACTTTTGAGTGACCCGCAAATGCGTTCCGAAGCCGCGCGGATTCGGGACCGCGTCCGCGGCGAGCGCGACGAGTTCAAGCGACATTCGAAAGAGCCCGACGCCAACACGCTCAAGTCCATGGTCGCCGACCCCATCAACGAATTGAAGGCCCGCGTCGCCGAGGAAGTCCGCCGTCGAGAGAAGCCGGATTCTCTGGTCCCCATCGACCGCGATCCCGTTCCGCCTCAGTATGCCGAGGGCGTCCGGAAGTATTACGAACGACTCGGGAGCGGCCGATGACATTCCCTTCCCTGATCTGGGGAGCACCCGAGTGGATGACCTGGGCGATCGCCTTGCTGAGCATCGCCGCGCTTACACTTGTTTACTCGTATCTTCGAATGGGAGCCTACAGAACGAAGCGGTCCGTGCGGATCGTCGCGTCCCTCCTCAAGGCCGCCGGCTTAACGGCCCTCGTTCTCAGCCTCCTCGAACCGTTGTTGACGGGCTCTCGCCCCAGAAAAGGGGCCAACGTGTTTGTGATCCTGGCCGATAACAGCCAAAGCCTTCAGATCAAAGATGATGGAAGCGCGGCCAATCGTGGTGAGTGGGTCCGAAATCAACTCAACAAGAACAACCCCTGGCGTACCCGGGTCGGACAAGATTTTGACGTCCGTAGCTACGCCTTCGACAGCCATCTTCGGGCCATTCCCGAATTCGAAACCCTTACATTCGACGGCACCGGCACGGCTCTCGGTTCGTCACTTGCCGCACTTTCGAAACGCTTCCGTGGCCTCCCCCTCGCCGGGGTGCTCCTTGTAACCGATGGCAATAAGACCGACCCTGGTGAGGTCGACTACGCCTCCCTCCCGCCGATTTATCCGCTGATCCCGCCCGGACGCGGTGTCGCCAAGGATATTAGTGTCAGTTCTCTTTCGGTGAGTCAAACCAATTTCGAGAGCGCACCGGTCGTCATCCGCGCCGACGTCTCGGCGGTCGGCTTTCCCGAGTCGGTCATTGTTGCGTTGTTGACGGACGAAGAGGGCAAGGAAATCGACCGCCAGGAAGCCAAAAACGCCGCGGGTAAGCCTCTCAGCTTCCGTTTTCAGTTTCGTCCTGATAAGAAAGGCGTGAGCTTTTATAAAGTCACCGCTACCGCCAAAGAGGAATTGGTGAAGACACCCTCAGACTCCGCGATCCCTCCTTCCGCCGAACAGACTCTCGCCAACAACAGCAGGCTCGCGGTGGTCGATCGTGGCGAAGGCCCCTATCGGATTCTCTACGTCAGCGGGCGACCGAACTGGGAGTTCAAATTCCTCCGCCGCGCCCTTGCCGAGGACGAACAGGTCGACCTCGTCGGTCTCATCCGGATCGCACGTCGCCAACCCAAGTTCGATTTTCGAGACCCGCGTTCACGATCAAATTCCGCGCTCTTTGAAGGCTTCGATCATCCCGATCCCGACTCCGCCGAGCGCGCCGACCAGCCCGTATTGGTCCGACTCGGTACCCGCGATGAAGAAGAACTCCGCGACGGCTTTCCCAAAACGGCAGACGAACTTTATCAATATCACGCGATTATCGTCGATGACATCGAGGCTGGGTTCTTCACACAAGATCAACTCACGCTTTTGCGCAATTTCGTGAGCCTGCGGGGTGGTGGTCTTCTCATGCTGGGCGGACCCGACTCGTTCGCCGACGGTAAATACGATCGAACGCCCGTCGGTGAACTTCTCCCCGTTTACTTGAACCGCGACGAGGCGACCAACCTTCCCGTCGAGCAAGAAAACCGGCTCGTTCTCACACGAGAGGGCTGGCTACAGCCCTGGGTTCGAACAAGAAAGACCGAGGATGAAGAGCGGCTTCGCCTCGCCGGAATGCCCGCGTTTCAAACGCTGAGCAAGGCCTCGGGCATTAAACCGGGAGCCGTCGTTCTCTCGGAAGTCAGCGATGTCGCGGGAAACACGTCCCCCGCCCTTGTGGCCCAGCAATTCGGCAAGGGGCGGGTGGCCGCGATGATGATCGGAGACCTTTGGCGCTGGGGGTTGAAGCGCGAAGAACTCGCGGAAAGCGACCTCGACAAGTCCTGGAGACAGACCGTGCGCTGGCTCGTCGCCGACGTTCCGGGCCGGGTTGAGATCGACGCCCGTAGCAAGCCCGATTCCACGTCGCCGGCCATCGACCTGACCGTCCGCGTGCGAGATCCCGAATACCGGCCCCTTGACAACGCCAAGGCCACTCTCAAAATCGCGCTACCTGGCGGAGAAAGCCTCACGCTCGACGCCGAGCCCGACGTGCAGGAAGCCGGGACCTATCACACGACTTATGTCCCGAAACAACCCGGAGCGTATCGCGTCGTCGCCAGCGCCACGGCTCCCGACGGCAGCGCGATGGGCGATCGCCAGGCCGGCTGGGCCTCTCAACCCGCCGCCGACGAGTTCGCCAGGCTCGCGCCCGACCGCGAATTCTTGAAAACTCTGGCCGCCAAGACCAAAGGGGAAGTCATTGATGGCGAGAATCTTTCCGCGTTCGTCGCGACACTTTCCTCCAGAGACGCCCCCATCACCGAGCCGTGGACATCACCCCTCTGGCACCATCCCCTTTATTTTCTGGTCGCGATTGGCTGCCTGACCGCCGAGTGGGGATTGCGTCGCGTGAATGGGATGGCATAATGATGTCTCCCTTTTTTGTGTTTGTAGAGTAGCTAAACAGAGCGTAACGCATTAGTAATCGGCGATAGACATTTAATGGGTTCCGCTCCGCTTACTTGTCCTACGTGGAATGAGTATTCTTCGATGTCTATCTTATTCACGCTCTTCTTGATGCTGGTATCCGCGGCCGACGACCGTCCAAGCGTCATCGTCGTCGTCGGAGCGTCGGGTACCCCCGAATATGGAGAGCGGTTCCACCGCTGGTCCGACCTTTGGCGCGTGGCCGCCTCCAAAGGATCGGCCGCGTTTCAGGTGATCGGGCTTGAGCCGGAAGCAGGCGTTACCGACCACGATCGCCTCCGTACCGCAATCGCGGAGCACTCTTCACCCCGACATGAACCCCTCTGGCTTGTCCTCATCGGTCACGGCACATTCGACGCGCGCGAGGCCAAATTCAACCTGCGAGGACCCGACCTCACTGATGTCGAGCTTGTCGAGTGGCTCAAGCCTCTCAAACGGCCGCTCGCCGTGCTCGATTGCACGTCGGCGAGTAGTCCTTTTTTGAACAAACTTTCGGGCGAAAACCGGGTGGTGGTAACGGCGACCCGCAGTGGTGATGAGCAGAATTTCGCGAGGTTCGGCCAGTATCTCGCCGAGTCCATCGGCGACTCGGCCGCCGATCGCGATAAAGACGGCCAGGTCTCTTTGCTAGAGGCCTACCTGACCGCCAGCGCCCGGGTCGCGGAATACTATAAGACAAAATCACAACTCGCGACCGAGCATCCGTTGATCGACGATAATGGCGACCGCTTGGGCACCCCGCCCGACTGGTTCCAGGGGGTTCGCGTGACCCGCCGCCCCAAAGACGGCACCACCGCCGACGGCACCCGCGCCCACCAGTTCCACCTGATCCCCAGCGACCGCGAACGTGGCATTCCCGTCGAGGCCAAACGTCGTCGCGACGAGATCGAACAGCGGCTCGCCGCCTTACGCGATCAAAAATCGAAGCTCTCATTAGACGATTACTACGCCAAACTCGAATCACTCATGGTCGAGCTCGCCATGATCTATCGCGACGCGGGAAAAACCGCTCCGGTTCCGTCTAGCAAACCATGATGACTCGCCTCACGCCGCCGTGCCCGAATGAGTCGAAAAGGTCGTGTGAGAACGCCCGATGCCGATTTATGTGGACGCTGACGCCTGCCCGGTCAAAGAAGAGATCTACCGCGTCGCTAGGCGGCATCTGGTCAAGGTATTCGTCGTTTCGAATGCTTCAATGCGGGTTCCCGCCGAGGAACTCATCGAGATGGTGGTCGTTCGAAGTGGCTTCGACTCCGCGGACGACTGGATCGTCGAGCAGATTGGGCGCGGGGACCTTGCGGTCACGACCGACATTCCTCTCGCCGATCGTTGTCTACAAAAAGGGGCGAAGGTCCTCGGACCCAAGGGCCATTTCTTCACCGAGGACGCCATTGGCGAGGCCCTCGCCACCCGTGCCTTGCTTGAGATGCTGCGCCAGGGAGGGGAAATCGGCGGCGGTCCCGCGCCGTTCGCAAAGGGGGATCGATCACGATTCCTCGCCAAGCTCGACGAAGCGCTCCATGCGATTCGCCGCGAGACGAAGTGCTGAAGGAGAGCGTAAAGAAAAAGGACAACCATGGTGCCGGACGACGCGACTTTCGGATAATATGATGCCATCCAGCTCGCCTCTCCGGGCGGCGGCATTCTATCGATGTATTGTGTTTTCTCGATCGTTCCGCATTTCGAGGAGTCGAGACCGATGGCCCACGAAGAGATGGACCGAACCGATCGCCGTACTTTCCTACAGGCTGGCGCGGCCGTGACGGCATCAGCCCTGAGCCTGTCCACCGTCGCAAGCGCCCAAGACGCACCCGCGAAATCGAACGTCCTGCCCAAGCGCGTTCTCGGCAAGACGGGCGTCGAGATCACGATGCTCGACCAGGGCGCTGTGCGAGGTTCGGGGTACGACCGTATCCTGAGGCAAGCCTTCGCGTCGGGCGTTCGCGTTTTCGATGCGGCCAAGGTCTACGGCACCGAGCCGAACCTCAAGAAATGGTTCGAGGCCGAGCCTGA
>JAYVYS010000777.1:0-5404 GCA_043784005.1 Isosphaeraceae bacterium | reverse complement strand
TTCCCGCTCGGGGTCGACTCTGGGCACGATTCACCCTCGTATCGAAGAGCCTTCGGGACGCGGCCGGCCTTCATAGTATTGGTCGAGCGGAGACGGCTTCAGCCTTGATCGCGGCGGCCTTTGCTATCGTTCGTGGCGAAACCGGCCCGCCGACTCGGCTCGCGCCAGCACCGAAGATCGGACGGTTTTTGCTGAAACACTGGTGGGGGATCACTCGCGGGCTCGATCGCATCGCGTCGCTTTTGCCGTCGCCTTCCAGGACTTGCGCGCGTGACATGAAGATAAACAGAGTGATCGATTGAGGTGTTGATAAAAAATTGCGTATTTGTCTCATCACTCCCGAACTTTCTCCCCACACGCTTGGCGGCATCGCGACCTATGTCGAAGCGCTCGCCCGGGGTTACGCGCAGCGCGGCCACAAAGTGACCGTCGCGGGGTATGAGATCCACCCCAAGCCGCGTGTCGAGCATGACTGGGGGGAAAGCTTCAGCCTAACTTCGCGGTTGCCGGTCGGTTGGATGTTTGTCAACGGTCCGATGGTCTGGAGACTCCACCATTACTATCCCGCCGCGAAGATCGCGAGGGGGGCGCTGGCGGTCCGGAAATTCCTCAAGACGTGGCGTGGCGAATTCGATATCGTCGAACTGTCGAATTGGCCAGGGCACGGCGCATTCCTGCCTCGTGGTCGGTGGAAGACAGTCGTCCGGCTCTCAACACCGGCGGCCGACTGCGGTTTTCCCGTGTCCTCATTCTCAACATGGTACGAAGGAAGAGCCTGCCGTTTCGCGGATATGGTAGTCGCCCACTCTGAAGCGGTTTTGCAGAAAGCGACCACGCTTTATGGGCTTGAGTCGCGTCCTTCCACCGTCGTCCCCCTGGGGATCCCCGACGTGTCGATTTCCAAGCTCGGTTCGGGACCTGGCCACGATACCCTTCGACTGGTTTATCTGGGGCGAGCCGAGGACCGAAAGGGAACCGATCTCTTGATCCGAGCACTCGCCGAGGTCATGCCGGCGCATCCGGAATTGAGGCTGACGGTCGTCGGGGGCGACTTCGACGTCTATGCACAAAGTCGCCCCGAAGTTCAGGGCCTTTGGTCGACGCTGCGAGCGACGTGTGGTGGCCGCATCGAGCTGCTCGGAAAGATAAGCGAGGAAGAGAAAGTCAGAGTTCTCGGGAGTTCTCACTGGCTGGTGATGCCCTCTCGCTACGAATCGTTCGGCCTGGTCGCCATTGAGGCGATGCGTGTGGGTACCCCGGTGATCGCCTCCGATGCGGGCGGACTAGGCGAGGTCTGCCGACAGTCGATCGGCAATCTATCCTTTCCCTCGGGCGATGCGGTCGGGTTGAGAGACGCGCTGGAACTGGCCTGTGAAATCGGTCCCGAGCAGGTGCTCATGCGGAGAGACGCGACGCGATCGGTTTTTCTGGAACGGTTTCGAGATGACCTCATGATCGATAGATCCCTTTCGCATTACGAGGCGCTCCTCGACGGATCGGCTCACGCGGGAGTATTCGCGACGTCGACGGTGGGAAGCATGGTTCTCGGAGTGGGGCCAAGGTCGCTCTCATGATGATCACCGTCGCGGTCTGTACATGGAACCGGGCCGAACTGCTCGACAAAACATTGTCCGAGATGACGAAACTGCGCGTTCCCTCAGGATTTGACTGGGAACTTGTGGTCGTCAACAACAATTGCACAGACGATACGAATGAGGTGATCTCGCGTCACGCTGCCAGCTTGCCGTTACGGAGTTTCTTTGAGAAGGAGCCAGGGCACTCCAACGCCCGTAATCGCGCAATCGCCGAAGCGCGAGGGGACTGGATTTTATTCACAGACGACGATGTTCTAGTGGACCCCGGCCTGCTGGAAGCGTACTGCGAGGCGGTCTTGGGGTGCGCCGAGGATGTCGCATTCATGGGAGGCGCTGTCGAGCCCTGGTTTCCTGAACCGCCGGACCCCGTGCTTGTCGAGGCAATCCCTGCGGTCGCGAGTGGATTCTGCGGTTTGAGTGTACCGAAAGATGGGCCAATCCGTAGTCGCGGCGATGGCCTGCCGATTGGAGCCAACTTTTTGATTTCCCGTGAACGGATCGGTGACGTTCGCTTCGACAAGCGTTTCGGGCGAAAGGGAACCCAACTCCTCGGGGGCGACGAGACGTCCTTTTTTCGGGAATTGCTCCGACGAGGATTTAGGGGTCGATGGGTGAGCACGGCCAGGCTACGACACTACGTCATCCCGGAGCGTTTGACTGTACCTGAATTGATGCGTTTTATGTTCGCATGCGGTCGCTCAGACGTTTTACTTGATGGAGTTCCTGAGGGAAGAACCCTTTTTGGCGCACCGGGATGGGTCTGGAAACAGACTCTGGCACTTGCGGTGAAATCCTTCTGGAATCGGGCAAGAGGCCGACGTCTGGAGGCCATTCGATCAGCTTCTCGGTTCAACTATCGCCTCGGGATGCTGAGGGAATGCGTGCTAGGCGGCGGGGCGGTTGAATGAAGATCGGGATTTATCAAGCGACCTGGGGAGGGATCGGCGGAGCGGAACTTTACGTCGCCTCAATGGCGGAGATATTGAGCCGTTCGCACCAGGTCGAGATCATTCATCACAACCCGTTGGGGATGTCGCTCGACCGGCTTCAAGAGGTGATGGATGTTGATCTTTCGCGAGTCGCGTTCCGTTGCGTGCCGAAACCGGATCGGCTTTCTGGGGGAGACACAAACCCGTTCACAAAATACAAGCGTGAGAAAAACTGGGCCGCTGATCTTAGCCATCCTTACGAACTCTTTGTTTACAGCGGGCTGATCGTCCCGTGTTTCTGTCACGCGCCGGCGGGTTGCTTGCTGACCTATTTTCCGATGGAGACGATGGATAGTTACCACGGCCGGGAGTCAGAGACTTGGGGCGGGCGTTCCGTCCTCAAGAAGCTCGCCAGCCGCTTGTATCAAGACTTTGAATGGCGGCGGCGGATGTCTTCCTACCGACATAAGCTCGCGATTTCGGAGTACACTCAATTCTGGCTCAGACGGTATTGGGGTTTCGACTCACAGATTCTCTACCCGCCATTGAGACGTGAATTCGGGCGTGTGCATAAGACGAAGCAGCTCGTATCGGTGGGGAGGTTTGATCCCCACATCAAGAATTATGAGACAATGGTCCGGGCATTCCTCGCACTCTGCGACTCCGGTGTGAAAGACTGGGAATACGTGATTGTCGGAGGGCTAAACGACCACGGCGGTGGTGAAGCTTTCTATCAAGAATCTCTGGAACACCTTGAGAAACTCAAGTCGATCTCGGCGGGTTATCCTGTTTCCTTCCTGACGAACTTAAGTGGTGCCGAACTCAAGCGGGTCATGGAATCATCGTCGGTGTTCTGGCACGGAGCAGGTTATGGAGTCGACGCGGAGCGTGAGCCGGGACGGATGGAACATTTTGGGATCGTGACGACCGAGGCCATGGCGGCTGGTTGCGTGCCAATCGTCTTCCGAGGGGGAGGTCAGCCCGAGATCATCCGCGAAGGTGAGGATGGGTACACCTGGAAAGACCCTGGGGAACTGGTCAAACTCACGCGAAGCCTGATCGCAGGGCAAGGTCTGATCGAGAGAATGTCTGAGAACGCCAGGAAAAACGTGCTTAGATTTGCCAGAGAAGCATTTGAGTCGAGGTTGCTCGCGGTCATGTCCGACCTGCTGCATTGACGATTCACGCGAAGGCGAGTCTTCGAGGCGGTCATTTTCCGGTGACGAGCGAACATCCAGACACCATTTTTCACGGGGTCGGATTTGCATCGTTCACACAGAGCTGGTTCAAGCGAGGTCGCGATAGCGGTGATTTTTCAGGCGGGATGAACTCGAATCGAAAGTCATTTCTGGCACATGTGAGGTCGAATCTTGAAAGGGTTAATTTTTACCTACGTGATGACCTATGGTGGAGCACTGGCTTCCCTTTATCGCCCTTACATAGGGCTGCTTATCTATATTTGTTTTGCAATTATCAACCCGGAGCAGTTGTGGTTTTGGTCTGTCCCGAGAGGGAACTATGCCCGAATCGTTGCAATCGCCTTGATGATCGGGTGGGCGATACAAGGATTTGGAGACTGGCGGCTTGGCCGCGCCCGTGGAATCACGTACAGTCTTTTGGCGTTTATGCTTGTTTGGGTGATTGATGGAGCATTCGCACCCGATAAGGAGGTAGCATTAGCGGGGATTGAGAACATGCTCAAAACGGTTCTTCCGTTCATCGCCGGAGTGACGCTTATCGACTCGGTTTCCAAACTTAAGCAATTGGTCTGGGTCATTGTATTGAGCCAGGGTTACCTTGCGTTCGAGTTCAATCAGAACTACTACGCGGGATTGATCACTGAGGCGGATTTCACGTTCCGTGGTCTTGATAACAACGGTATCGCGATCGTGATGGACACATCAATCGGTTTGGCTCTCTTTCTCGGGATGCACAGCGAAGGGCTTTTGAAGAAAGCGGTGGCGCTCGGTTCAGCGGCCTTGATGGCTCACGTCGTGTTGTTCAGCATGTCCCGCGGAGGGATGATTGGCCTGATGATTGTCCTCGGGGTTAGCTTCATCTTGATCCCGAAACAGCCAAAGCATTACATTACCTTCTTCCTCGCATTATTACTGATATTACGCCTGGCTGGACCATCCGTACAGAAAGAGTTCTTGTCTTCGTTCGATGATGCTGAGAGACGTGACGGCTCGAGTTCACTTCGGCTCAAGCACTGGTCGGCCTGTATCGAGTCAATGATGAGGCAGCCTCTTGGCGTCGGTCCCGACTGCTGGCCTCTGACAGCGCCGCAGTACGGCCTTCCCGCGATGGAAGCGCATACAACGTGGCTTCAACTCGGGGCCGAGATGGGGGTGCAAGGACTTATGGCGATCGGATTGTTCTACGGTCTCTGTATCTCACGCCTCTGGCTATTGACGTTGAAACGGACGCCCGTACCCGATGAATGGTTGCGTCACTTCGCTCGGATGGTCATCTCCTCTTTAGCTGGGTTTATCATTTCAGCGCAATTTGTAAGCGTCGAAGGTATCGAGTTGCCGTACTATGTGGTCATGATCGGCGCGGCGAC
Source organism: Isosphaeraceae bacterium (assembly GCA_043784005.1). Lineage (GTDB taxonomy): Bacteria > Planctomycetota > Planctomycetia > Isosphaerales > Isosphaeraceae > JAYUFP01. The sequence goes on along the minus strand of JAYVYS010000777.1, from coordinate 314 downwards.
GCTGAAATTGGTGTCCGCACTGCCGACCGGCGGGAATTCATGGTACGTCCCGTTGAGTCCTTATGGCTATGGTGCCGCGCCACAGTTTGGTCCCGCCGCGCAGTTTGTGCGGAAGGTCTGATCGAGATGTCTAACCGCGTTGTTGAAGATTCCAGCCTTGTGATTGTGACTTTGAGCGAGTGTGAGGCAGTCGAGGGATCTGTCCAGTCGGGTATTAAGGCCGCTCGCCAAAATAGATTGCTCGTTTGGCTCACAGATTGACTTGGAAAGCCCGGTGCTTTGAGTCTCTGCCGGGCGATCTAATTTGGCGAAAC
>JAYVYS010000776.1:0-3385 GCA_043784005.1 Isosphaeraceae bacterium | reverse complement strand
GGGATCGCGGCCCTCGCGGTCGCGACGCGGGGCATCGGGACCGCTCAAATCATCGCGCCGGTCGGGCCCCAATCGGGGTGCGGACATCGGGTGACAACCCATGCGCCCGTCCGTGTGATCGGCTGCGGCGATGGCCATTTCGCGGTCGACGGAACGCCGGCCGATTGCGTCCTCCTTGGCCTGAATCACTTGTCGGGGCCGGTCGATTGGGTCGTGTCGGGGATCAACGCCGGAGGGAACCTGGGCATCGACACGCACCACTCGGGAACCGTGGCCGCCGTCCGCCAGGCGGTCTTCCACGGCATCAAGGGAGTCGCCGTCTCGCAATACATCGCCCGGGGTCGCTCGATCGACTGGGACCGCGCCGCGCAATGGACGGCCCGAGTTCTCCGCGAGCTGTTCTCCAGGCCGATTCCGCCCGAAACATTCTGGAACGTCAACCTGCCGCACCCGGGCCCCGACGTCGAGGAGCCTGGAATTGTCTATTGTCAGGTCGACCCGTCCCCCCAGTTGATCGTCTACCGCGAGGAGTCAGGCGGCTGGGTCTACTCCGGCGACTATCAGGGTCGACCGAGGCGGCCGGGATGGGATATCGACGTCTGCTTCGGCGGTCGGATTAGCGTCTCGCTCGTCCACCCGATGGCTTCGGCCGAACGGTTCGACTGAGGAGATCTGCTGAGGAAGGTCACCGGAGGATTGCAAAGTCGGATCGGGATTGTGAGGTTCGGGTCGCCCCGGTTCTTAAAATGGGGCTACCCACGCTTTCTCGTCCTCTTGAACCTTGGCATCACCAGTTTGCGATCCTCCTGCTCCCGGTTCAATCGCCGGGCGAACTCGGTTACACTTACGCATGAAGTCGGCCCCAGGCCGGACGGTGCGACCTCCATCCCCAACGAGCCCCGCGCGGACGACCATGCCCGAGCCCGCACCACAGCCGATCGACTACAAAGCGGCCGGCGTCGACCTCGACGCCTATGATGAGACGATGCGACGGCTCCCCCCCCTGATGACCCGGACGTTCTCGTCGCGTGTCCTCAAGTGGCCCGACGGCTTCGCGGGGCTCTTCCGGCTCGAAGACAATGTCGGCCTGTTCAGCCGCAAGTACCGCGACCCGGTCCTCGTCGCCTCGACCGATGGCGTGGGGACCAAGCTCAAGCTCGCGTTCGCCACCGGACGGCATGCGACCGTCGGGATCGACCTGGTCGCCATGTCGGTCAACGACTGCCTCTGCGCGGGGGCCGAGCCGCTCCTGTTCCTCGACTACGTCGCGATGTCCAAGGACGACCCGGCCTTGACCGCCGCGATCGTCGGCGGCATCTCCGACGGTTGCCTCCAGGCCGAATGCTCGCTCCTGGGCGGCGAGACCGCGATCCTTCCCGACTTTTATCAGCCCGGCGAATACGACCTTGCCGGCTTCTGCGTCGGCGTCGTCGAGCGCAAGCAGGTTCTCGATGGCAAGGCGGTCCGGGTTGGGGATAAAGTCATCGGCCTGGCGTCGAGCGGCCTGCACTCGAATGGCTACAGCCTGGCCCGGAGGATCGCCTTCACACACGGCGGGCTGAGCCCCGAGACGCACGTCCCCGAGTTGGGCCGGTCGGTAGCCGATGAATTTCTCGAGCCGACGCGGATCTATGTCCGGGCGGTCAAGGCGGTTAATCGCCATTACCGGGTCAAAAAGACGGTCCACGCGATCGCCCACATCACCGGGGGCGGTCTGCTCGAAAACCCGCCCCGAGTCCTGCCCGAGGGCACGTCGCTCCGGCTCACGCGGTCCTGGGACGTCCCGCCCGTCTTCTCCTGGCTCCAGGCACTCGGCGGGGTGCCCGACGCGGAGATGTTCCGCGTCTTCAACATGGGCATTGGCCTGGTGATGATCGTCGGCGATTATTATGCCGATTCGATCGTCCGGACGATTCGACAGGAGGCCAACGTCCCCGCCTGGGTCATCGGTGACGTCGTGGCGGGGACAGGCACGGTCGACTGGGCCTGACGGTTGGCGATCACTTGGGGGCCGCAGGGGCGGGAGCGACCTGCGCGACGTTGGTTCTGGCGTGGTTGGCGACCTTGTGCATGTCGGCGGAGATCGTCTGCAAGTCGGCGTGGCTGAAGCCCGCGTCCCTCATCAGAATATGGGTCTGTGCAATCGCCAGATCCACATTCGCTTTCGGGATTCGTCCGGCGTTCAGGACGATCTGAAGGCCTTCCGCGAGCGCGGCCGTGTTGAGCACCAGGCTCCTGCGACGCGTCATCGCGCCAGCCAGGTTATCGGAAAGCCCCTTGACGACCACCGAGGACGGACGATTCGCGCCCTCCGCGAGCGTCATCATGTCGTTGTTAAACATGCTCCGATGCGTGTCGGCCAGTGTGAAGTGAGGGGGCAGCGAATCGAGGTCGGAGACGACTTTCGCATAGTGGCGTTGCGTCGGCGTGAGCGGGGTCGTCCGGTTGGTCGAGGCGTTATGCACGACGCTACGGTATCGCGACGAGTGGGGGGCATGGTACGAACTGTGGTAATGCGGGACAGCCTGGTGATCCCCAAAATTGCCCTGTTCAATCCGGTTGACGCGCCGGTCAATCGCAATTTTGGCTCGCGGTGATTGCCACCAACGAGAGAATCATGACGGCCATCATGGTCTCGATAATCGTAAACCCTCGGCGCGAAGCGATCCGACGGGCGTCTGATGGGGTTCGCAGAATCTCGGAAAAGCGCATGAGGTTTTTCATGCTCAAAAGTACCCCGGCGGATTTGCGAGCGCAATAGTCTTAGCGAGGCGTAAAGAGAGATTAACTCGGTATCGAAATCAGGCGGTCAACAGGAGAGTTTTAAACGGCTGCTTCTTACCCCAAATGCGAATTCGTGTTTGGGGGACAGGACAGAACGACTTTATTATTCGGTGAGATTTCGGAAATTTGCCGTGACTAAACTTTATCGGGGACGTGCGTGCCGAAAAGACCTTGCGGCCGGAACAGGAGGATGACGATGAGCAGAGTAAAGGCAATGACGTCTTTCCATTCGGAGCCGTTTGGAATCAGTCCGGCGGCAAGCGATTCTACAACCCCCAGGATGAGCCCCCCCCACATGGCCCCGGGGACATTCCCAATGCCGCCGAGGACAGCGGCCGTAAACGCCTTCATCCCCGGCACGAAGCCCATGTTGTATTTGATCGAGCCGTAATAAAGACCGTTCAGAGAGCCCGCAATGCCCCCTAGAGCCCCTCCTATAAGGAAGGTGAGCACAATAATGCCGTTGACCGGAATCCCCATCAAAGAGGCGGTGGAGGCGTCCTGGGCGGTGGCGCGAATCGCGGTGCCGATCCGGGTCTTGGTCACAAAGAGGTGAAGGAGGACCATCAGCAGGAACGATACGCCTAAAATCAAACATTGG
>JAYVYS010000775.1:0-8242 GCA_043784005.1 Isosphaeraceae bacterium | reverse complement strand
CTTGCCTACATACAACATATTAGCCCAGGCGAATCCACCAGCAGCGCCCGAGCCGGAGCCGTCACTCATGATCCAGGGTTCGAACACCAAAGGGATGGGCCGAGCGACAGGGGTCCCGTTCGGCGTTCGAATCCCTCGTGGCACCTCGTCGGTTCCTCCAAATGTTCCCGCGACGGGCCCTTCGATTACGCCTCGATAGATTCGCCAACGGGAGTTTGATTCGATGATCGAGGTGGTCAATTTCACCAAGCGCTACGGCGATTTCGTAGCGGTAGACAATCTGAGCTTCACGATCGGCCAGGGGGAAGTCTTTGGATTCATCGGCCCCAACGGCGCTGGGAAGAGTACGACCATTCGTTTTTTGGCCACACTGCTTCGTCCAACCTCGGGAGAAGGGCGGGTCGCCGGACACTCGGTGGTTTCCGACCCGATGGCTGTTCGTAGGGTGATCGGGTTCATGCCCGACGATTTTGGTGTTTATGATGGAATGAAAGTCTGGGAATTCCTCGACTTTTTCGCGGTGGCCTACGAGATTCCCCTTCCCTATCGCAAAAAAATCATCAACGAGGTACTCGAGCTTTTGGAATTGAGTCACAAGCGCGACGACTACGTGAATGGACTCTCGAAAGGAATGAAGCAACGGCTCTGTCTGGCCAAAACGTTGGTTCACGACCCGCCCGTGCTCATCCTTGACGAACCGGCCTCCGGGCTCGACCCCCGAGCGCGGCTTGAGATGAAAGCGCTCTTGAATGAGCTTCGAGGGATGGGAAAGACCATTCTTGTCTCAAGCCACATCCTTTCTGAACTTGCCGATTTTTGCACCTCGATCGGGATCATCGAGCGCGGAAAACTCCTCGCGGCGGGAAGTATCCAGGAGATCCAGCGGCAATTGAGGACCCATAAGGTTCTGAAGGTCAAGATTCTGGATGACTCGGCCGAACGCGCCGCGGCCGTTCTTCGCGAGGACCCCACAGTAAAGAGCGTCGAGATTTTCGATCACACGCTCAACGCGGAATTTCACGGCGAGGACGACGCCCAGGCGCGGCTCCTCACTCGGCTGGTCTCCGCGGGAGTCATGGTTCAATCCTTTGGAGAAGAATCGCTGAGTTTGGAGGAAGTGTTCATGATGATTACAAAGGGGATTGTGAATTGAGAATCAACTCAATCCAAACCTAGGATTTACAAGCATCGTTTAGTGATTGATTCTTAAATTCGCGCGATCACTTCTTCCCGCGTTCTTTCTTCTCGAACAAGTCCCTTCCCGAATTCCTCGACGACGAGCGCCTTTATGTTTCTGAGAGACAACCCGGTCTTGATTCGTGAGCTTCTTGTCAATCTGCGATCGCACAAGGCGTTCGTTCTTCAGTTTTGCTACGTGGTCTTCCTCGGGGCCGTGGTCTATTTTCGATGGCCCGGGGGCGACGACGCCAACAGGCAGGTGGGCGCGGGACTGGCTCGGCGGCTCTTTGATCTTTTTTTCCTGGGCCAATTCTTCCTCGTGGCTCTGGTCGCACCCAGTTTCGCCGCGGGAAGCATCACTGGTGAAAAAGAGCGAAAAACGTACGAGATGCTCCTCGCTAGTCCGCTCAAACCGATGTCGATCCTGATCGGAAAGCTCCTCAGCTCATTAACATACCTTGTTATTCTTATTATTTCAAGTTTGCCGCTGATGATCCTCTGCTTTCTGCTCGGCGGGATCTTGCTGTCAGAAATCGCTCGGGCCTATCTTGTCCTCATCCTCGCGGCGGGCACTTTCGGACTGATCAGCGTCGCGTGCTCCAGTTTCTTTCGACGCACAAGCTCGGCGCTCGTTGTCAGCTATCTGATCATTTTGCCTCTATCGTTCGTTTGTGTCAGCCTGACCCGCACCGATAACACGGTCGCGCGAGACTTCGTCTCGATCGCCGTGCTGCCTCCTTGGTGCCTGGCGATCTGGACGGTGGTCGCCATCATGATCAACCGCCGTTTGCTGCACCCGCCAGACGTCGGCAGCACGGGCGAGGTCGTCGTTGATGAAGAGCAAGAGATGAAGTACGCGATCGGGGTCGTAATTGACCGAGACCTTTTTCCAGACAAGCTTTTCGCACCCGCCAAGCGTCTAGACTTCATGCCTGACGGTACAAACCCCGTCCTCGACAAAGAGCTTCGGAGCGAGATTTTCAGCCAGGGCACGCTCATGCTCCGGGTCGTGATTCAGGTCAGCATGCTCTTATCAATCCCCTTGATGGCGGGGTTGCTGTTCCTTCGTTCCGACAAAGCGCCTTATTATGTGGCCTACGTGATCACATTCAATATGCTCGTCGGCCCCGTGTTCTCCGCGGGAAGTATCACACAGGAGCGAGAACGCCAGACACTCGCGCTTCTGTTGACGACCCTGCTACGGCCCGGCAAAATCGTTTTCGCGAAGTTGCTCGCCGCCCTTCGCGTCTCCACCGTGCTGACGTTTCTGTTGACCGAGCAGCTATTCCTCGCCTACATCTTGCTTCCCGAACTCAGAAACCGGTACTGGACACTGCTCATCTTCCTGCTCATCATCGCCACGACATGCCTGGCGACAACCACGGTCGGGCTGTTGTGCTCATCGCTTTCGAGGAAGACCTCAGTGGCCATGGTCACAACTTATATGACGTTGCTCTTGCTCTTCGTCGGTCCCGTCGGACTCGGCTGGTATCTCCAAAGCTTTGAGTCGGTCTCGGAACAGAGACTCGCCGCGCTCTCGGTCACCAGCCCATTCTCGGCGGCGCTCAGCGTCCCGATGCACATTAATCACGCGGTGACGAACTACACGAATGATAATTTGAATAACGTCGCACCGACCACACAGGTGCGATTGGGTCCGGGAGTGAATCTCCCCGTCTGGGCCGTTTTCCTCGGGCTCTATCCACCGCTATGTGGCATCCTGTTCGGGATCACTTACCTCGCCTTCCGCTTGCGATGGTGGCGAGCGGGTGGGACCTGACGTGAGACGCTTGGGTCGCGCTCATCCCGGCAAAATGCCTTGATCGAGATACCACATCTTGTCGGGACCTTTCACAAGTGTTGCATTCACCTTGATCTTGTGGATCGGGCCGGCGTCCTGTCGCCCTCGAACCAGGACCGTCACGACATAGGCGGCCTCAATGGTGGAAAGCCCTGCGCTTTTGGGTGCCTTGAAGTCTTCGACAGTGAAGCGCAATGGGGTCCAGCCCGAGGATGCGCCCGATCGAAGTTCGGAGAGTTTATCGTTCCAATAGTCGCGGAAGCCTTCGAAGGACGCGAACGAACCCGAGACCTTGCCCCGATCACTCAGCAACAGCCACATTCGACGGTAATGGGGCCGATGATGTGAGAGGGCCTTGAAAAAGTCGTCCACCGCTTGACCGGGCGTCACCCGCACAGGACGTTCAAGCGTGATCAGAATGGGATACGAAAGCGCCGCCAGGCTTAATCCGCCGGCGATAAAGGCACAGAAAGCCAGCCCGTACCATTCCCAAGAGAGTAAGACGTAAACAACGGCGAGGAATATGGTGGCCGCGACGGCAAGAGCCGAGACCGTCCCCCCCCATTCACCCCATCGCGTCCAAATTTGTTCCACAGCCGCCCCCCGCTCTATTCGCATCCCCGGCTTGGATGCTACCGCGTCCTTTGCCGTATGGACGCGGGGGGAGGGGACGACTTCCCCGGGTTCAACTTTGGCGATGACCTCGATCTCGTACGAATCCCGGTCTGTCGAGGATAAAGTGGGCGTTTGAGGCTGTTCGGCGTTCCGATCCGTGTCGCCTTGAAAGAGCGACGAAGCGTCCGCGATCGCCGGGGCTTCATCTTCGGACTGAGGAATCGATCGTTCTTCCATCACGATAGCTCCGGCGATAGTCGGAGTGGAGTCGATTTCGAAGCTTTGGCCACAACGTCTGTATTCACATCGAGATCCGCCGCAGCTATCGTCACCCGGCCTCCACCTTCCCATTCACATTGATGTTGATGAGGATCAGCACGGTCCATCGGACGAGTCACCGCATTGTAACGTGACGAAGCGCATTCCGCATGCGGCAGCGGCCTCGATCATCCGTGCCAGCCGCCATTGACACCAAGTGTCACACCCGAAATGTAGGAGGCCAGTGGCGAGCATAGAAACAGGACCGCGGAGGCGACTTCCTCGGGAGCGCCGGGCCTTCCGAGAGGAATCGAGGCCTTCATGCGCGCACGGACGTGTTCGGGAAGCGAGGCTGTCATCGGAGTGTCGATCAGCCCAGGCGCGACTGCGTTCACTCGAATCCCTCTCCGAGCACATTCCTTGCTAAGAACACGTGTCAAGGCTTGGACGCCGGCCTTCGCAGCCGCGTAATTCGACTGGCCGTGAAACCCCGCATCGGCCGAAAGACTTCCCACGTTGACGACTGATCCCCCCTCATTCATCACTTCTAGGCCATATTTGCAGGAGTGAAAGACTCCCGTCAAATTCACATCAATCACGTCTTTCCACTCTGACTCCGTCATCTTGGCAATCGAGCGATCGCGGAGGATGCCGGCGTTATTTACTAGCAGATCTAGCCCGTTTCCGCTCTGTCGAACCGTTCGCATCATCCCCATTACCGCTTCCGCATCGCGGACATCCGCCGAGCAGACGAAGGCACTTTCCGGTCGATCGTTGTTCAACAAGCGTGCCAGCGCCTCGGCGTCTCGACTTGTCGCCGAATCCGGAAGGCCTGGATGGTTGATTGTGACCATCGCACCGGCGCGATGAAGTTGTCGCACAATCTCCGCGCCGATCCCCTGGGAACCGCCTGTGACCAGTGCGATCTTGCCGGCAAGATCAATTGTGATCGCCATCGACTCCTCCGCGCGCTGATCCGCAGCTCAAAGAAATTCCAAACCAAGATCCCCAAGTCGGTAAGGTCGGATCTCATCGGAACATGCGCTTCCTCGATGCTTCGCCACGTAAAGCGCTCGACCCAGCTTTCCGGTCTCTTTCGTGCGTCCCATCAGAATAATCGTGTTCGCGTTCGCGTAGATATCCCCCTCTCCGATGGGCTGAGACATCAAATCTTCGAGCAAGACATGAGGCGTCGTGTATAGATAAACACAACCGATCGAACCCGAGTCGTAGGGATGAGCATTGACTTGCGCTTCATTTGACCGAAATCGTTCCCTAAAAAGCTCACGCGCTGCCCACTGATCTTCTTTGCGAAGAACATGGTGGTAGAGGTACTCGAAGAATTCAAACTGAATCGACTCGGAAAAGCGTTCCGTCGGCTCGATCCCGTCGATCACGACTCTGCGCGCGCCTCGAACGAAATTTTGATAAAAAAAGGAAACCGAAAGTCTGAGCACGCGTGCCAGATCGGTCTTCCAGACATGCCATTCATCGGGGTCGAGATCGCGTTTGGTGACACGTCGTCCCGCGCGTCCAAAGGGGTGAAGGTAGTCGCCGGGATTTCGGGAGATGGCCCAGATTTGATCGAAATCGATAGGCTTTTCCAGGGAAAAAGGGGAAAGCTCCCACCCGAATTGCTCTCGGGCATAGGCGGAATGATTCTGAGAATCCCCTCGACTGTTGAGGTCGCATATCACACCGCGACGACCTTCGGCCGCCCCCCCTTCATTCCCCCAGCGAAGACCGAGTTGCGTCTTTCCCACGCCTGTCGCTCCGGCGAGAACCGTGAGGCTGCCGGGTAGGAGCCCTCCGCCAAGCATCTTGTCCAATGTTTCTATCCCGAAACCCAAGCGATGTTTCAACATCCAGCAAGCTCGCTTCATCACGTCGTATCTCAGACTTGGCCGACGACGTATTGTGACGATCGGGCACCCGCCAGGGCAAGACCTTGGAGTTCGCGTGAAGTTCCCGAACGAAAAAGCCGAATTAAGCCATCGTAACCCGAACAATCCGGCTCATCGGCAAGTCCGGCAACTCCGGAAATTCAGGCGGAGAACGGAACGACTCGGGGACGACTCTTCTGTTTTGTCCGCCTGACGGACCGAGCTTCACGTAACAGGCAAGGAAGTGCCCTGTGCGCGACGAATACCGAACGACCCGACATGGACGATCACTCTCTCTCCGCGCGGTACGCCGTCGACTGAGAGTGGGCGTCGCCCTTACAACTCTTGTCTTCCCGGCTGCCGCGTTAGGCCAGGTTCCGGGAATGCCTCCGCCCCCGATTCCCGTTCAGACGGGGAATCCCGGGCTGTCTCCCACTCCGCCCGAGCCCGGGCTGGGGCCTCGACCGCTGAACCCGCCGGTTGCGGGACAACCGTACACAGCGCCACCTCCGCTGGCAACGCCCCCCGATGCGATTTCGCCCAACGGTAATCTGCCCCAGTTCAGCCCGGACTTGAACGTCGAACGACCGAAGATCATTACCACGAACCCGACACCGACGGGCGTTTCGACATTGCCGGCGATCCCGCCGGGCGACCTCAAGGGCACGGACCCAAGACTTACCGGACCCGGCCAAAAATATTCTCTGCAACGATCGAGCACGGGGCTGCTGCCCTCACTGCCGCCTGGCGTTCCCTTGCAGCGTGACGCGGGGGAAGTCAACAAGCAGATCGACTCGTTAATCTGGAAGATTCAAGACCCTGAGGGCGAGATCGACGTCACGATCAACCATACCAAGCTGATCGAGACGAGAAAGGCACTTTCGAGAATCGCCATCGCCTATCCTGGAGTGGCGGACGTGGAGGTTCTCGACCAGACGAACGCGCAGAACTTTTACATCCTTGGCAAAAGTCTCGGAACGACGACCATCACGCTTTGGACCGACGAAATGGTCGATGGAAAAGTCGTCCGGACCGAGCCGATGACGTTTCTGGTGCGAGTCTCGGTGGACGTACTAGACCTCGAAAAGCGAATCGCCCAGGCGTTTCCCGGCTCGGTGATTCATATCAGACAAATCGGTCCGCAGGTGATCCTGGAAGGTCAGGTCACCGACTCGAAAACGATGCTGGAGATCTTGCAGTTGCTTCGTGTCGAGCTTCAAAACAGCGCAAGGTCGCAGCCGGGGACCGGAGGGAACTCGGCCGCCACCCAAGGGGCGGCACAAGGCGCTGCTGCGGGAGCGGCGGCGAGCGGTGCATCCCCGGCGGCTGCCGCCTCGGGTGCCGCCCAAGGAGCGTCGAGTTCGAGCGGAGTTCAGCTCACAATTATCAATCGCGTGCATGTTCCAGGCCCGCGCCAGGTCATGTTGCATGTCAAGCTCGCGGAATTAAACCGAACCGCGATCCGACAACTTGGAGTGAGTTGGCTCGATCCCAAGAATAACGCGATTCTAGCTTCCACAGTGGGAAATGCGGCGAATATCACGGCGACCGCCGGAGCCCCTCCGATCCAACAGTCCGCAGTGACAAACGCCCGAGGCGCACTCGCACCGATCGCTTCGAGTTTCGGGGCAAGTGCGACCGGGGTTCCAAACAACGCCCAGCTCTTCGGGATCTTCAACGCGGGGCAGTTCTCGATTTTCCTCAATGCCCTGCGCTCCAACGCGATGGCGAAGATCCTGGCGGAGCCCAACCTGATGGCCATGGATGGTCAACCCGCGCAGTTCCTCTCAGGCGGACAGTTTCCATATCCCGTCCCGCAGAGTTCATCGATTCCCGGCGGAACGGCGGTGGTCACGGTCCAGTTCCAGAACTTCGGGACGAGCCTCGTTTTCATCCCCAACATCCTCGCGAACGACGAGATTCAGCTCGATGTCCAGCCCGAGTTCAGCAAGCTGAATTTCGGTGCGGGTACCACGGTCAACGGCGGTGTTGTGCCCGCGATCGACAAGCGAAGCGCTCGCACTGTGGTCCGCCTTAGAGAGGGCCAAACTCTCGCCATCGCGGGGCTGCTTCAGACGACGACCAATGCTTCGACCGTGAGGGTTCCTCTTCTGGGAGACCTTCCGATTGTCGGCGGCCTGTTCAGCTCGAACCAGATTAACACGGTGGAGACCGAGCTGGTGGTGATGGTCACTCCGGAATTCGTGGCACCGATGGAAGCGAACGAGATTCCTCCGCTTCCCGGAGACCGCATCTTTCAGCCCAACGACTACGAGTTTTATTTCCTTGGACGCATCGAAGGAAAACTCGGAAGGGACTACCGAGCCACAATCGCGGAACACGATCCCCTCAACGTGATGAAGCACTTCAAGAGCGAGAATTACTGGGTCGTCGGCCCGCACGGACACGCGGATTAAGCACGATCGGCGAGGGTCTCCAGATCCCGTCGTGTTTGGGCCGGAGGTTTTGCGATGCGGACCATCCGTCAGACAGCGCCGCTCTTGCG
>JAYVYS010000774.1:0-6075 GCA_043784005.1 Isosphaeraceae bacterium | reverse complement strand
TTCTCGTAATGTTTGGCCTCCAGGCAGCCGGTGACCCAGACGAAGGGAACACCCGTTTGATCGTCGACGCATTCTTTGCCGATGAGAATGCCGCCAAGCTCGACGGACGTGTCGCGCAAGGCATGTCGTTCGATCGAGTCGGCGGCCTTGTGATCGAGGAAAATGGGAAGGTCGTCCGCGCCGGGAAGCTCGTAGCAAAGGCAAGCCCAGCGCCGATCTCGATCGGGCCTGCGCATTCGCGTGGGCTCTCGATAGCGGATTTCGTCGAAAACCATCTCGTCCTGGCTCAAGCGACAACCCCCTGCCCATTGCCGGGATGTCTCGCATCGCGGTCGGCGGCCAGGAGGAAGAAGCCCGAACGATGCTCGGTGTCGACGCGAAGGATGTCGAAGCGAGGAACCCCGAGATCCGCGAGCGTTCGCCCGGCGAGAGGTGATCCTTCCTCCACAGCGCTGATGATCTCGGGCCGTCCCGGCTCGCGACAATTCGGGCAGACGGCCTCGGACTGGCCGACGCGAGTCCTCGGACGGAAAACCTCGTTGTGCCATCCACAACGAGGACAGTCGACCGCTACCACGAGATCGCGCTCAAGCGGGAGGGTCAGTCGACCGTCAGTGGGGAGCGACTCCTTCACAGCGTTGAAAAATGCGCTGGCGGTCGCGAGATGCCCCAGGGGGATCGCGATGGGCGATGGAAACGACTCATGGCTTAGGCAGTCGTCTCGGAACGGGAGACGGGTCTTGTAAAACTGATTTGTGACACCGTTGAAGACCAGCGCCGTCCCCGGCTCGACGGGCATTCCGTGGATGAGTTTGAGGGCTTCCTGAACTTCAAGGGCTGCCATCATCGAAGCGATCGTCGGTGCGGTCGGAACCTTGCCTTCAAGGATCTGGTCACGACGTAATAACGGGCAACTGTAACGCAAATTCAAAAGTTGATAATCCCGCGTAGTCATTGCGCATTCGTAACACGCGGTTCCTTCCCTTCGCGGATCGAAGACCTTCACGACGCCCTGGATCTCCTGGATGCCGGAATCCACCCAGGGTGTTCCGACCTTCCAGCACTGCCGATTGACCCAGAGGCGGGCTTCGCGGTTGTCCAGGCAGGCGATCACGACATCAACTTCCGCGAAGAGGCCCAGTCCCAGATCGGTGATGACGTCTCCGTGAATGGGGAGAATCGTCACCTCTGGATTGATCTCCCGCGCGCGTTGAGCGGCGACCTCGGCCTTGGACCGACCCCCGTCGTGTGCCCGAAAGAGTACCGATCGCGAGAGGTTGGAGATGTCGACTTCATCAAGGTCGATCACATAGGTTGTGCCGACGCCGAGCAAGGCGAGGTTCTTGAGCACCTCATTACCGAGCGCTCCCGCCCCCACGACAAGCACCTTCGCCGCAGTGAGTTTTTCCTGCCGCCACCAAGGAATGAGCCGGAGCCGCGAGTAACGGTCATCGTCGTCGATAAACAGGGTCGACTCGACCTCCTCGGAGGACGAGTCGCGTTTTTCGGAGGTGTCATCATCAAGGAATGTCAGCGTCGGTTCGCTCATCGGGCTCTCAATCGAGGAAAAGGATTTCCTCGTCGGCCGCGCGAAGGCGCGCCGGCATCAGGGGTGTTTCGCGTTCGCTTTCGAGGATGATCACGCCGTCGAATTCAGGAGATTTCGTCGGTGGCGGCGGAAAAGGATCGGTGAGTGAGGATCCTCCTGTCTCGAACAACTCCTCCGTCCGATGCTCAGGAGCAGGGGGCTCCGCGCTCGAAGATGCCTCCGGGATGAGTCCCTTGAGGAATCCGGCGAACCGTGACGCTCGTTTCCCCGATCCCTCTTCTGAAGGAAGAACCTCATCCAGATTTGGCGACGATTCGATGCGACCGAGGGCCGCGCGAAGGTCGCGAAGGGGACGCGGATCGAGGGGGAACCTGAACGTGGTCTGACTTGCGACCCAAAGCGCGGCGTCTCGGTTGTACGGGCTCCGCACGTCGTAGTTGTGATAGCGCGCCATGTCCCAAAGCATGCCACAAAGCTCATCGAGATTGAGGCTGGGAACCCAGTGGGTTCCGTAGCCCCCCAGGCACACCATGCCGATCTCGGAAATATTCGGGTGATAGATCGGCGTGAGCCAACGCAACTCGGGCATGGAGCGAGGGTACGACGATCCGAGTTTAATCTCCACCTCGTGACGTTCCGACAGGCAAACCTTGCCGCGAAGGCGGGCCAGGCTCATGCCTCGGAACTCGATGATGTACTGTTGATCCGGTCGACCCGAGGCCCGGAACTTCAGCACGGAACTCTCGTCGCGAAGGCGTTCCATCGCGGCGAGGTCCGAGCGCAAGCGCCGAAGGCGGGGTGATTCGTGCATGGTTTACGCTCCCCGACGGGACGAGCCGGTGAACGCCGGAGATTCAATAAGAATCCGCACCGGCGACGACTTCGGGGTAGACGATCAAGTGATCACCATTCTGGACGCTCGCCTCGACCAAGGTCTGACTTTCGACCAGTCGTCGACCCCCTTCTTTGTGATCGAGGGAATAGCTCATCGGCTGGCCATCAGGACTTGTCGTGGGTAAGTTCATCTTGGTAATGATGTTAGGCAAAATGCGGGCAACCGGAACGCTAAACGCGATCACGGCCTTTACCGATTTCGCGCCGGTCTGGTCGAGGAACGTCACTTGAATCCCGGTGGGATCGGCATTACCGCCGTAAGACATAATCAGGATACCTCCCTAGCATCCCATTCGCTGGAGACCGTCCGATATTGGGTCGACCGCCGCGATTCTGTGGTCTCCAAATCCAATACCCCTAGAATATCCATCCTAGGCTCGTGCCGGAACAGGGTAGAGCCTGTCGCCGACGTTCGATCCGGCCGACGGATCGGGTGAGCCCGTCAAACCACTGCCCCCGGAGCGGTGCTCTTTTTGCTGTTGCAACCGTAGATCGAACAGGAACCGACGAACTCCCAGCAGTCGCGATGGTGGGGTGTTTTACACACGATACAGATGACCTCCGGCGTCACGATCGGATCGCCGCAGACTTTGCAGATCGTCGGGCCAGCGTCCTCGTGGGAGGCCGGGCCGGCGGCCACGATCGAAATCCCCTGGCTCATCTTGTTAGAGACGCCTTCCATGAGCCCGTCGTGAATCGTCAACGCCTCATTGACGGCGACGCTCAGCCAGTCTCCGTGTAAAGCGAGGTTTCGATCGACTTGAACTAGGAGCCGTTCCGGACTGATCGACATCAGCATTCCGCCAGGAGGCGCGACCCGAAATAAGCGGGCGATCGCCCCTCGGACGCTCGGTCCGAGAAACTCCCTGGCCATGTCGGCATCGTTGGCCTGAACGAGAAACTCGCGGTCAAATTCGGGCTCACCCACCCGAACGATCCGGGTTCCTTTTGGAGGTTGGGGCGGAGAAGGACGGGTGTAAGGAGCAAGCTCCAGGCGGAACGGAAGTCCCTCTCGGAACCTCGCCACGACGCGCGTGCGCGGGCCGAGGATTTGCCCCTGGATATTCGGCGCGAGCCCCACGCGAACATTCGACCCCTTGTACGCGAAGCTGACCGTGGGTGGTTCCGACATCCCTCGGTTTTCGTAGCGACCGCGAAATCGCGTCGCGAGCGTCCGATATGCCCGGTGACGGCTTCCCGAGATCCAAGCCCCGGCTGCGGCCGTGAATCGGATTGCGGCATAGATCAAGAGCACGACCAAGCCGAGGGCGAACAGCTCCATCATGCGTGACCTGTTCACCCCGAAAGGCAAGGCCTCATCGTGCCGAGAGGCGACGGCACGTATTGGCGATTCTCCAGGATGCAGGTAGATTCTACGGCCTGAGTATGAGTCATTGCAACCAACTTAGAAATAGCCGGCGAATCACTTCCCGATCCCGATCCCGCTTGGCTGGGGTTGAGCTGGAGCGAACCTCCAGATTTCGAGGCTTTGACCTCGGGGGTTCGCCGCACTCGACCTCAGGCACCCTGAAGTTGCGACGCGACGATATCGAGAGGTTATTCCCAGCCTATTTCTCAATCGAAGGGGGCAAGTGTGGGATCAACGCCGCGGGGACGCCGGTATGTGCTTGCGGCGGCAGTTCTGTGGAGTCTAAGTGGAGCTATCACCAAGTCACTCACCCTCGACCCACTTACCATCGCCTTTTATCGCGGGCTTTTCGCAGGGCTGTCCCTGATGCCGTTCGTGCCGCGCGAGCGTCGCATTTTTCGGCCCGCCATGCTCCCGCTCGGTCTGGTCTTCGGTGCGATGACCGGGCTCTTCCTCGGGTCGATGAAGTTGACGACCGCCGCGAACACGATTTATCTCCAGTACACCTCCTCGTTCTGGGTGGTGCCTTTCGCCCTGATCTTTCTCGGAGAGTGGCCGGACCGTCGCGCTTTAGGCGGAATCGCCGTGGCGATGGTCGGAATCGGGGTGATCGTCGGGTTCGGTCATTCGGGAAGGCCCGAGGAATGGCAAGGCGTCCTGATGGGGCTAGCCAGTGGAATAGCCTATGCGATCGTGGTGGTCGGTATGCGCGGATTTCGCGACATCGACCCAATCTGGCTCAGCGTTGTGAATAATCTCGGAGGTGCCACGACTCTCGGGATCTGGATGACGCTTGTCCACGGCCCCCCCTCGATTCCGAGTGTCGGGCAGACGGCGATGCTCATTGTGTTCGGTGTCGTTCAAATGGCGATCCCGTACGCCTTGTTCGCCAAAGGGCTTCGCGAGATCGACGCCGCCGAGGCCGTTCTGATCTGTCTGGTCGAGCCCATCTTGAACCCGCTCTGGGTCGTACTTGTCGCTCACGAAAGCCCGAGCCCGGCGACGCTCGCCGGAGGGACGCTCTTGCTCGCGGGTGTGGCATTTCGCTACGTGAAGTTCCCGCAAAAGGTCGCGAAGCCGTGATGGTCATCGTAAGGGAATGGCGTCGGAATTTAGACGTCCTGAGCAAGACGAAGCCCCGCGAACTGCCAGCGGGCCTCGGGTGAGAAAAAATTGCGATAAGTCGCCCGGATGTGAGATTTCGGCGTCAGGCAAGAGCCGCCGCGCAGTACCATCTGATTGCACATGAATTTCCCGTTATATTCACCAAGGGCGCCCGCCGCGGGTCGGAATCCCGGATAAGGTGAGTACGGACTTGAGGTCCACTCCCAGACGTCTCCAAACATCTGTGAGGGACGAGGGCCTCCCGCCTCCGAGCCACTTACGAGCGGGCGCGGGTGGTATTGTTCGCTTTCCAGAAAGTTTCCGAGGATTGGAAGATCTTCGGCGGCAAGTTCCCATTCGTCTTCTCTGGGAAGTCTTCCGCCCGCCCAGCGCGTGAAGGCGTCGGCTTCGTAAAAGCTGATATGGCAAACAGGCTCGCTTGCGACCATGTCAACTTCACCCGAGAGCGTCATGATCCTCCAACCGTCGGGTGAGCGTTCCCAGTAAAGCGGGGCAGACCAGGCGTGCGACTGTTTCGCGTTCCAGCCGTCGGAAAGCCAGAACGCAGGCTTTTCGTAGCCTCCATCCTCGACGAATGCAACGTATTCTTCGTTCGTGACCAGTCGGTTCGCAAGCCGGTATGGCGCGACAAAGACCTTGTGTCGCGGGGATTCGTTGTCGAACGCGAAGGTCGATCCTTCGAATCCGACCTCCCGCAGTCCCCCGGCGTAGGTGATCCATTGGAGCGATGAGCGTTCGGGCGCGGGGATCGAAACCCATTCACGATACGCGGGACGAACGGGATTCGAACCGAATGCATGTTTGATGTCGGTAAGGATGAGCTCCTGATGTTGTTGCTCGTGGTTCAGCCCGAGGACAAACACGGGAGCGATTCCTTCGAGCGTGGCATCGTCGGCGCGGTCGATCCACCACTTGAACTAAATAATTACCTTCAGGAATATTATGAATCGAAAAATTTCCATTTACATCTGTTGTGGTGCCGACCTTTAAATCCGGAATATAAATACTAGCACTTGGCAGTGGTAACCCGGTACTGGCCGTGGTTACCTTACCGGAAAACGTAATCGTTACCGCAATATTTTTTGTATAATTTGTTTGCCCCAGGGTGGAATTGAAACTTCCGATAATTATAATAAAG
>JAYVYS010000773.1:0-2341 GCA_043784005.1 Isosphaeraceae bacterium | reverse complement strand
GAACAAGCGCGGCACTCACACGCGGTCGACGCGCGAAGTGATATTTATTCGCTCGGTTGTACAATCTATCACATGCTCGCCGGCCATGTTCCTTATCCGACTGTGAGCCTGCCTGAGAAGCTTTACGGCCATCAACTCATCGATCCCGAGCCGCTTTCCAAGCTTTGTCCGGCGGTGCCCGCGGGCTTGTCGGACATTGTGGCGAAGATGATGCGAAAGTCGGCCGATGATCGGTTCCAGACTCCGCTGGAGCTGGCGCAGGCGCTTGAACCGTTTTGCGACGATTCGCCCGGTTTCCATCTCGATGTCATCCCGCCAATTCACACGGTCGCCATGACCCCCGAGATGACCCAAACGCGGCTTCCGGGGGCCAGTCGGGTGGGGTCCGGCACGGCCACGCCCGTCACTCCCGAGGCGGACGGGCCTGCCGTCGGGATCGGTTTTAAGCCTCCGGGGGAGCCCGAATCCGTTCCCCGTCGCGGTCGCGATCGCGGTTTCAACTCCCGTCGCTGCCGAGCCTGTGGCGGTCAAGACCAAGCCCGTGGATCTCGCCTCGCTTGGGTTGAATCTGGCGGTCGATCTGGGGCCTGAGCTATCCTTGAGCGAGAGCCTGAGAGACGCGCGGTCACGGTCGCGTTCGAAACCGAAGACCCAGGAAAAGTCGGCTCCGAGCTTGTCCTCTTCCGGAACGTTCGATGACCCGTTCCGCGGGATCGGGTCGTCGTCCGAGACGACTCGACCGGTCATCGAAAATTTCTCGAAGACGCGAATATGGGCCGAAGGTGTTTGTTCCCAACCCTGGTTTCCTGCCGCCACGGCAGGGGTCGTTTTGCTTCTGGCGGCCTTTGCGTGGATTGTCTATCGGGGTATCGGCCGCGGCGATCCCGTGGATATTGGTTCGACTGCGCAGACGACCAAAGTGGGCGATAAAAAGGCGGAGCCCAAGAAGAACATTCCGCCTAGGGTCAAGACTGTATTTCCACCGCCTAGGGTGTTAAATGGCAATGAGGTTGAGGTTGTCTCCGCGGAAGGAACAGTCTCGGTTGAACCCGACCTCGCCCACGCGATGCGAGCGGCGATCGGGGCACGGGGTCACGTCTTGCTTCGGAACACAACGCCTCTGAAGTTTTCCGCCGCCGATGCGAACACCGTTTCGGGTGGATCGCTTGTGATCCGCGCTGCGGAAGGAACGCGACCTGTCCTCCATGTTGAGGTCAAGGGCCGAAATCCGTTCCTCTCCACGCGGACGCGGACAGCGCTGTTGATGCAAGGGGTGACCATCGAGGCGACCTACCTGGAGCCTGGCCAGAACCCCGCGCCGGTGATCTCGGCGGGCTCCAACGTCACGCTTGATCGTTGTGCGTTCAAGGTCGTGGGAGGTGTCGGGTGCGAGTGCGTTGGCGGTGGAGGGGGGCGACCTGACGGCCAACGGCTGCTGGTTCGAGAACTTCGACCGCGCGATCGATCTCTCGTGCTACAACGGCTCGAGCGCGACGCTTCGACAGTGCATGATCGTGAATACGAAAACCAAAGGCCAGCCTGACTCCTCGCCACAGGGATGGGCATTGAAGCTACAAAGCATGTCGGGCAGCCCCGCCAAAACCGGACGTCGGCTCAAGCTCGACCACTGTACGATGAAAGGGCAAGGGTTTCTGGATCTTGAAGGGTTCACAACCGCGTCTCCAATGACAATCGATGTGACCTTTTGCGCCGTGCTGGCCGAGACGTTGGTGGCGTGGGAGTCTGAAGGTTTGGCCCCAGCGAGTGCTCCGAGCAAAGGCTCACTCTCGTGGGCGGGCCGGTCAAACCAGTACGACATCCGAGGCAAGTCGTGGGTCTTGATCGGGCCTGGCAAGCGGGCCCCCGCCGTCCCATTGGCGGATGGCCCGACGGACATGGTGTCGTGGACCAAATTGCTTGGCAACGAGACCGACCCCGTTCCCCCTCCCGTACGGTTCGCGACCGATCCATCCGCACTTTCCGAACACCCGGAGCCTCGCGATTTCGCCGTGCCGGACCAGGTCTCAGGTTCACCCGGAGCGGCCCCCGCGTTCGTCGGGCCAGGGGCGCAACCCTTGCCGGCCAGTGCCGCCAAGGGGTCTTGAAGGTGGGTCAACCTCCGCGAAAGAAAGGCTCGAACAACGAGCGAAATAGGTCTGAGAGCGAATAGGAAAGCGCTCCGAGCAACCCCAGCAATGGTGCCACGAAGGTGATCATCATGGTGAGAAAGTGTCTGTCGAGTGTGAATCGGTCGGTCGCCGTCTTGTTCAGTCGGCTCAACACCTCATCACGACTGGCCTGAACAGCGATCACGACGATGGCCCCCACAGTGATCATCGTT
>JAYVYS010000772.1:0-14130 GCA_043784005.1 Isosphaeraceae bacterium | reverse complement strand
TACGGTTTTGGACTCGCGGACGATTGGCAATTTCGACAACGGAGTGTATCTGGTGTGGTCGGTGAAGGGGAGCGTGACGTTCCGTGTCACCAACAATGTGAATGGATCGTACGCCGACCTCAACGGCTTCTTCTTCAGCACACCCACGCCGCCCCTCAACAATGGCGCGGGTGCCTCCAATTCGCCAAGACAGGTCAATACATCGGGAGATATTCAAACTTCAGCGCCCGTGGATTCCGGCCCGACGGTTTCGGTCGCACTTAGTGGTTTTAGTCCAGCGAACGCTCCCCCGGTTCAAAGTTCGACAAATGCCGTCACAAGGAAGGCGACGGCATTCGACCGAAGTCGATCTCTTTTGCAGTGGATCGACAAGATCGCCGTCAAACCGGGTCTTCAGGCAATGACCATTCCGTCACGCGTCTCGAAAGTGGAATCCGTGACTGAAGTGCGTAATAAGTAAGATCGGCGTTCCCGGCATTCGAACGTCTCGGTAGGGTTCGCTCAATTCAAGATCAATGCAATTACCGAAACGTTTGAGTGCGACTGATGCCCGGAAAACAGAGGCGGCCAGGGACGACGCAGCCCAATGGAGCAATTTGACAGCGCCGATGATCGATGAAAGAAAATGCCATTTGCTTCAGGGCATAGCCTGACAACGCAAAAAGGCCCGCTGACAATCGCTGTCAGCGGGCCTTCTTCATCAATCGGGGCGACAAGACGGCGATTGAACTTTTTTTCGCCGGTATCCGGAGCTGGAAATCGACAATTCGTGCCGCGATGGGATAGACCGAGGCATGCCGGACTCAGGCGGATTCACCCAGAAACACCCGATTCAGCTCTGAAATCGCCTCGTCCGTCATGGGAGCGAGTGCTCCCAGCGGTCGACTGTTGATCATCGCCTCGGCGGTGGATTCCAAGACTTCAAGGCGGTCGAAAGCGTCGAGAACACTCGTTCCACAAACTTGCACGCCATCGTTTTCGAGGATCAGGATCGGATTGCGAGGCGAGCACATCGCGGCCAATTCATGGCCATCGCCCAATTGGAGCCCAAACTGCGCTCGACCCACGTCGCGTAGAAAGACATAACTCTCGGGGATCGTGCGGGTGTCGAGGCTTTCATTCGTCACACTGAAGGCGGTCGCGTTGACAGGATAGGCGTTGACGACGGCCTGAAACGCGGGATGGGATTCGTACACGGCCTGATGGTTCCGCGTCGCGCTACTCGCGACCTTGCCCTCCTCTGGGATGCCTTGATGGACAAGGACAAGATCCTCGACTTCGAGAGTGTACCGGTCCTTCCTGTGCGGCGTGATCAAGAAGGAATCGGCGTCGAGACGCGCGGAGAAAGCCCCTTCGGTGCTGATCATCAGGCGTTGCTGATAACTTCGACGTACGAAATCTCGAAGCTGTCGACGAAGCTCTTTTTCCGGGCTGCCGATCGGCGAACTCCGGGGAATTCGAGGAGTCTCGATCGGTAAACGAACTTGCCCGGCCTGCTGATCGGAAAGATACCGAACGTCTCCCAGTTGGCTCGCCTTGATGACCGTTTTGGCGGCAAATTCCAGGGTCTCAAAGCGCTGGAATGCCTGGCCGAGCGTGGCCCCCGCCGTCACGACGCCGTGGTTTTCGAGCATGACGCAGTCAAACCCAAGTGCGAACGTCGCGGCGATTCGCTCGCCAAGGACTTCACTGCCGGGAAGCGCGTAAGGGGCGAAGCCCACCTCGCCGCAGACCCGCCTCGCCGTCGGCAAGAGGCGGGTATCCGGAACTTTTCGGCAGATGCTAAACGCGACGAGGGCGACCGGATGCGCATGCACAATCGCGCAGAGGTCCGGCCGCGCGGCATAAATCGCCTTATGAAAGGGATACTCCGAAGAGGGTCGATGCGGACCTTGGGTCGAGCCGTCAGGCTTGACACGGATAATATCGTCCCGCTTCAGTCCGCCTTTATCCACGCGTGCGGGGGTGATCCAGACGGAACCGTCGCAGTCTCGGGTCGAGAGGTTGCCGCCCGATGTGGTTGTCATGCGGTAGCGATAGATCCGCTCCATCGTGCGCATGATCTCATCGCGAGGGTGCGTCAGGTCGAGCATAGCGGGAGTCCTCTCGGATTCGGGTTTCGCGCATTACACCGCGACTATGCACCCGAATCAATCGGCCTCCGATGCGCCACACGGCTCTCATCGTCGGAGCAAGTCTTCGTTTCCCGCTCCGCGAGTGCTCTGAATCGACGCTCGATCGAAGACGAGGACTCGAGTTTTTCGAGGCCCGGACTCACCTTGAAAAGCCATGACCAGTGAATGCCCTCTCACCAACGAACGGAGCCGCACGCTGTATTCCCACGGCCCTTTGAGATGGGCTTCGCGAACGACCACCCATCGCGCCGAAGGGTCGCCAGGAGCCGCGATGAGATTCTCGAACGAGTAGCCTGTCCGGCCACTGTAAAACTGTGACCAGCCTGTCACATCAATGACCTTCGCGCTGTCGTTTCTTTGTTCCGTCAACCATCGTCCGGCGTCACGATAGCCGCCAAGACCCTCATTGATCGGAGCGATCGCGGCGCTTCCTTGAATGAGTGCGAACACCGGCAGAACCAATGCCCAACTCACCGTCCTCACGACTCCTCGGCGTCCGCCGGAGACCTTCGACACAACGAAGTGGATCACGCGGTCAATGCCGAAGGCGGCGGTGGGAATCAGGAGCATCGAGAGGATCATCGCATGTCGGGGACTACAGTATCCCCCGGTCGCGTGCAGTCTGACGAGTGCGAGTAACGATGCCGCCCCGATGACCGCGAGGAGCCGCCATTGTCGCGCTTCGCCATCACGAGGACGACTCGACATCAATCCAACGCCGGCAAAGATCATCAACGGCAAGCTCACCGCCTCGGCGACCGCTTTGACAACGGATTTCGCCGCTAAACCATACGTCTTCGTCAACGTTTGGCCGGGATCGAGAGGCTTTTGTCGCTCGACGGCGTGCGGGGCGGATTGCGCCGCCTTTCCCAGTAATCGTGCGACGCTTGGCTTGGTCCCGATCCCCCCTTTGAGCATGACATAAGGGCCGACGCACGCCCCTACCCCGATGACGATAATCCCGAGGATCGCGACGCCACGTTTTCCCAAGCCGCCGAGCACCCAGAATGGTGAGAGCCCAAGCGTGACGAGTGTCGCCGCCGGCAAGAGCAACCCCTCGGGGCGAGTCAGATAGGCCAGGACGGAGCCGATGACAAGAGGCAAGAGCCAGGCGAGTCGACCTGACTTGAAGAATCGAAGCGCGGCCCACAGACCGATCAACCAGAATAGCAAAAACGTACTCTCACTCAGGGTATCCGCGAACACATGCCCGGTGAGCGGAACCACGAAAACGAGCAGGCTTGCGGGAAAGGCGATCCGATCACCGAATAGCTCTCTGTTCACCAGATAAAGGGGTGGAATCAGTAGAATGCCTGCCAAGACGGACGCGAGTTGCGCCGCGGCTTGCCAGGCATCGGGACCTGTTCCGCCGATCCACCGATGAGCGATCGCGATAGCGATCGGGTAGAGGGGATGATCAACGGACTTTTTCAAAGCCTCGGCATTCTCGCCTCGGTCTAGCGACTGAGCCTGGGCGACATAGCGGAGGCCGTCCGCGAAGAGGATATCCGTGTGAAGTGCGAGCCATCCGAGTAACAGACCGGCAAACACGGCAATCAAGGTGATCCGAACGAGGTGTTCACGCCAATCGAGCCTTTTCGACTCCGGAACCTGAGGTGATATGCGTTCTTGCAAGGTCATCCGTCATGCCCCTGGCCTTCACATTCGCGCGCAGCGGAGAATCCGCGTCCAATCGTATTATCGGAATCGCCGATACAAAACTTCACGGAATGCGATGTCAGGACGTAACTTCGCTCTCGGAGATGAGAGCCCGAGCCACCTCCGACCATCGTTCGAACGGGCGAAAGGGTTCACCGCGCCGCGTCAGCTCCCCGGCAAGATATCCCGTTGCGAAACGGAGATTTTCGTTGATCAACAGCGCCGGTTCGAGGTCGGGAGGTCCATCCCCCGCGAATGCGACGATCGAATGGGTTGCCAGTGCTTTCTGAATCACTCCCCGCTTGTTGATCCCGGTTTCCATTGCGAAGAATGGCGAGCCTCGCGGCAGGGTCATCAAAAGCCGTCCGGCTTGGACGACGCCAGGATTGGCATAAATCTCGATCGAAACCTGGGACTCGCGCAAGAGCCTCTCGATGTACCACGCACAACCGGCCGAGGCCACCACGACCTCCCACCCGGCGGTCCGAAGCCCCGTGATCGCCTCGTGCAAACCCGGGTCGATTTCCATCCTCCGGGTCAACGAAATCAAGGTTGCCTCGCCGGGACGATAGGCCGCAAAGACGGCGTTGATGGCCTCGAAATGCGTGAGTTCACCGTCGAGGTATTGTCGCCAGAAATCGGGGGTTCCTGGCGGAACTCGCTCAAGGACGAGCTGGTAAAAATCGCGCCGGGTCATTGTTCCGTCGAAGTCGGTGACAAGAATCTTCCTTGGCGAACTGGGTTCCGCTTCCACCGGCTTTCCCTTTCGCGACAAGACGGACGCATCGGCACTTAACCCGCCCAGATCTCTGAGCGCACGCCCCGAACGTCCATCTCGAACTCGATCCCGACGATCGGCGGACGGCTATAGTACCAACGCACACCGTGCGCCGAGGCGTTGCCGACTCGTCGAAGAATCACATCGGGCAAAGCGTGATCGAACGGGTACACGGTGTAGACATCGATCGCCGTGACCCGCTCCCAATCGCCCCCAAGTCCGAGCAACCGATTCTCCATCAGATCCATCACGAATGCCATTTTCCTGGTGATCGCGCCGAGTGTGGTATCGCCCGCCGCGATGATCGCCGAGGCTGCGAGGACACCTTCGGGCAACTCTCCGGCCCCTGCGACAACAAACGTCGGCTCGTCCGATTCACACGGTCTCGCGTATGAGAAAGCGAAGAGCGAGACCTCGCGCGGCGGAGTTAGCTCGGGAGCGATGTTCGTCCGCGCGACCGGGTTCACTCCTTCGACGAACAGCCCCCAGCTTTCGAGCACCGCTGCGTAACTCGCGTTGAATTCGGCGAACCCCTCGAACGTGAACGGCCGGGGTGATCGCAATTCGACCGCGCAAAGGGCCGACCTCGGGCATCCGTCCGCATCGAGATGGTTGGCGATCACCTCGAAACCCGTTCTCCAATCAACCTGGCAACGAAGTGTCGCGTGGACGATTTCCCGGCCGACTCCCGAAACGACTCCACACGAATAGGGCGCGATCCCCGGCAGAAACCGATACCCCCCCTCAGGATGGTTTTTCAAGGCGATTCGAGGAGTCGAGGTCATGGCTTGAATTGCCTCCCGGGTTCCGGCCAGATCCTCTCAGGATACCATGACGGAGACGACAGGGAGGAAACGTGAAGTCCGCGACGTTAGAATCGTGCAGCTCGTACCAGAGGATTCGGGGCGACGAAATCCCCTTTTGCCCTCACCCACACTCACCATACCCAAGCACCGAGAGACAGGTTGAGAGCATCATGACCAAAAAAAGCATTCTCATGTTCGCGACGGTCGTTGTGGTCGCTTTCTTTTCGTTCAGCGCAAGCGCCTGGCAAGGTCAAGAGAAACCGAAACTCGGTTATTCCGACACGCCGATGCTGCCTGATGGAAAATACCGGGTACATGACGGCACCAGGCCGCAGCCAGCCGTGATCACTCCGGCGACCTCATCGACTCAGGACGCACCCGGCAAGGCCCCTTCCGACGCCGTTGTTCTTTTCGATGGAACCGACCTGTCCAAGTGGACTTCGGGCGGCGGTGCCCCCGCCAAGGCGAAGATCGAAGAGGGTGTCCTTGTGGTCTCGGGTGGCACGCTCTCGTCACGCGACACGTTTGGCGACTCCCAGATCCACGTCGAGTTCGCCACCCCGAACCCTCCCAAAGGACGCGATCAGGGACGTGGCAACAGCGGAGTGATGATCTTTGGCAAATACGAGATCCAGGTCCTCGACAGCTTCGAAAGCCTCACGTACCCCGATGGACAGGCCGCCGCCATCTACGGCCAATACCCGCCTTACGTCAACGCCTCTCGCAAGCCCGGCGAGTGGCAAACCTATGACATTATCTTCATCGCACCCAAGTTCAAGGACGATGGCTCGGTCGAGACACCGGCGTATGTGACGATGCTTCACAACGGCGTACTCGTCCACAATCACACACCTTTGCTGGGCGAGGTCGCCTTTCGCGCCCTGGCCCGCTACTCCAAGCACGATGCCAAAGGGCCGATTGTCCTGCAAGACCACGGCAACCCCGTACGCTTCCGCAATATTTGGGTCCGAGAGATCAAGGGGTATGACCAGCCCTGAAGTCCGGAAAACTTTCGAGAAAGACCTTCACTCACCGCCGTTTCGTCGATGCGGCCTCGAAGTCCCGGAGCCGCCCGCAAGCTCGATCAAGCCGCGGGTGGCCTCTTCGCAGGCCGTGGCGGCGCGGTCTCCTCCTTGATTGGTCGCGACCAGAAGGGCGAGGTCATGCGCCGGTGCTATCCAGATCACGGCATACCAATTTGTGTTGCTTCCCGCATGATTGAGCGTCGTCCCCCCGGCCCAAGAGCGGCTGCCGACGTTCCAGCCACCGGCATAATCCTCGCCCGGCACCGGCGTGTGAAGCGTTCGAAACGTCTCGGCTTTCAAGAGTTGAGGCTTGCCGCGGGCCGCCTGAAGGTGGAGCGCGGCGAATTTCGCCCAGTCTGGCATGGAGACATGAACGGTTCCCGCCGGACCCATCGCGGGGGCATTATCCTCCTGGACCGCCTCAAACCGTCCCGCGATCTCCCTGTGGCCCCAGGGTTCGACAAGTGATCCGGGTTTTCCGGGAATCCCGAAGCCCGCGGTCGCCATCTCCAGCGGCTGAAAGAGTCGCTCTCGCATCAGGCTCTCCCACGACTTCCCCGTGACCTGTTCTCCCATCAGGCCCGCGATCGCAAAACCGACGTTGGAATAGTCATATTTCGTTCCCGACTTTGACTCCGGAGCCGACTTCATCAACCCCGACAGCAGCACCTTGCGTTGCTCCGTGGTTGACTTGCCGCGGCCAAGCGTCCACCAAGGGCCGTCGTGAGGCAATCCGGCGCGATGGGTCAAAAGCTGTGATAACGTCACCGCTTGAAAGTCGGGGTGAAGCGATTTGGCGCGTTCGGGGAAGATCTCACGGATGGTCGCACCCCAGTTAAGTTTTCCTTCCTCGACAATCGTCCCCAGCAGCGTCGCCGTCATCGCCTTCGTGTTGGAACCGAGGTGAACGCGGTCGGTGACTCGAAACGGCGTTTCCGATCCCAGTTTTCGAACGCCGGCAACGCCGATCGCCGACAACGCATCACCCTTCACGAGCGCCCCAACCATTCCCGGAAGGTCGTGCTGATCGCGGACCTGGGCGAGCAGCCTGTTGATACGATCATCGGCTTCGAGAGCTTTTGGGGTCGGAGGCGTCGGCCCGACGGGCTTCAGGGATTTGCGCTTGGTGACCGGAGCTTCTTGAGCCAACAAAACGTGTTCTCGAAACGCACCCACACTTATCAACGACGCCGCGATAAAACCTCGACGCCCAAACATTTTTGAATCCTCCCGTTCCCGGACAGGCAGATCTGGCCTCACATCTCAAAGATATCCGCGCCCGAGCGGGTTGCACACAAACCCCTACAAATTGCCAACGGGTTCGTGGCTCATATCATCTCATTGGTGGCCGCTTCGACTTCGCTCTTTGTACAGTAGGTATCGCCCACCACGGAACTTATTTAGTGACATGGCCTTACAGCGGTGGGCAATGCCCACCCTACGAGATGACATTGCCTAAAACGGAGTCCTTTCGGGGTCCACGGGTTGTACTCACACCGTGCTTCAAGCCCCGGTCAACGCACGGGTTCGGAGTACCGAACCTCGTGGCACCCAAATCCTTGCCACCCACCTCCTAACCTCCTAGAGCCTGTTATGAACTGAAAGCCCTATTTTTCGGGCGTTTGCGTCGCCAGAACCTCTCAAAAAGGCAGTTCGCGGCGGTCAACTTGCTGGAAACCCCGGTAAATACGCTGGTCGAGTTCATAACAGGTTCTAATTCGGCTCCAGGGGGGGGGTTGCCGTTCGACGACGCGATTGGAGTTACTCGTGGTCTACTTACAAGCCAACTGTTACCCAACACGAGCATCGCTCCGAGGAGAATCATCACCCAGTCGCCGATGCCGATTCTGAGAAGTAGGGCGCTCAATCCGCGAGTGAACAACAATCCCGCACCGATTCCCAGAAGGACGAGGGCCGTCTCTCGCCGACGTTTCTGTTGCCAGGGAAGATTCCCCTTCAATCGCCAGACTTTTTCATGGACGAGGTAGTCGTTGAGAACACCCAGATTGAAATTCGGGGTTTCCGTCGCAGTTCCAACGACTTGCGGAGCCCATCCTGAGGCTTCGACTTCATCTGAGGATGGATAAAAGACCCCTGCCGGTGCTAAGACAGAGCAGATGACGTAATGGCAAAGCACCAAGTCGTTCGGGCTGGCCCACGCTGCCTCACACATCGGGCAATATGCGAAGACGCGGGCGTCGATTACGCTCTTAACCAAAACGACCTCACCGCAACCGTGTTCGCAGAATTCTCGGACGACGGGCCATCTCATCACGTCTCCCCGGCGCATGGCCCAGGCTCGTGTGCCACGAGGTTCGGTAATCCGAACCCGTGCCTTGGTCGAATAACCATGGTAGGGCCGGCCTTCCCAACTCGAGAAAGGTCGGCCGGCACAGCCGGCCCTACCTCACTTCGCCGTCCCTTACTTCGCGGGAGCCTTCGGTTTGCTCAGCGAATCGACGAGCGTCTTGTGCTCCGCGGCAAGGTCGGGCATTCCGAGGTGCTCGTAAGTGTCAGCGAGGGCCGTGTGGATTTCCACCGAGTTTTGGCCGCCTCGCAGGGCGTTTTCGAGATCAGTCAGCGCGTCTTTCCAGCGTTCCATTTTCGTGAGAATCTCACCCCGTGTTCCAAGCAGCTGAGCTTGAAGACCGGGATTATTTCCCTGCACGTTCAACGCTTGATCCACGATGCTGAGGGCCCGAGGCACATCCGTCGGCGCTTCATGGGCCAGATGAAAGGCGAGATTGTTCGCGATATTGGGCATCTTTGGCTCTAGCTTGAAAGCCGCTTCCCAGTGGATCCGAGCGACATCGAACTGCTTTCGCCTCCACGCGACCGTGCCGAGGTAGAAGTGGGAAATGCCGGCGGCCTGACCTGAGGCCACCATCTTGTTCAGGATCTTGTTCGCTTCTTCCGCCTCTTTACTGTCCTTAGCCTCGTCCATGATGACGGAGAGGAGGCCGAGGAGATCGATATTCGTTGAGTCGTACTTCAAGCCCTGTTCGATGATCTTGAGCCGTTCGGCAAGTTTGGAGTCAGCGCCGGAAGAGATGTCGGGTTTCTGCCGCGCGTAGAGTTCCCAATAGAAACAAACGGCCGCCATTTTTTTGTGATACTCTTCGTCCTTTGTCGTGGCGAACGCCTCGCCGAGAACGTCCACAGCGGTCTTAAAATCCTTCAAATTCAAGGCGGACTCGGCCCAATACCGCAATAAGATCGGGTTGCCCGGCCGATCACGAAGTCGGGTTCTGGCCTCCTTGATCGCGGACTCGTAATACCGCGAGGCCTGGTCATGATCACCGAGCTGGTCGCAGATTTGGGCGAGCCTGTAGAGGCGGGACGGGTCGCCTTCGGTGGTGTCCTCCAGATACTTCCGCGCTTTCTCCGGCGGACCGACCGAGGAATAAAGATTGGCAAGCAATGTCCAACCCTTCTTCACGTCCTCACGTTGATTCGCTTTTGTGCTGTAATTTACGAAGTTGTACAGATACTCTTCAATCACCGGGACTACGACGTTCGCATTTGGGCCCAGACGATTGAGATCTTCCATCAGGCGATTCGCGATGTAGAAGTGCGCATTGCGGTAGCCGGACGAGTCCCAATGCGAGGCGTCCGCCGCTACAATCGCGCGCGCCAAAGTATCGGCCTTCACGAGGTAGGCGGATTGCGCATCGGCATTCGCGGTAGCGCGAAGATTGAGATTAAGCGTCAGCATATCATAACGTCTGTCAAGGTCAGCCGGTTTCAACGCGATCACTCGTCGCAGACAAACCATGGCACCGGGGAGGTCTCCCTTTTCCTTGCGACGCTTGTATTCCGATTGGTACTCCGCCGCGGATGGCGGGTTGGCGATCGACACCGCAAGGACGGCCAGGGTCCCGAAGACCGCGAGCAGGGCGGGAAACCCCGCCAGAAAATCGAGGACGCTCGGCCGAACGGGTGACACGGACACCGGGATCGGAGAAACCTGAGAAACGGGTGCGACCTCAGAGGATTCGGGGGAGTCCAACGGTCCTGCGGGCACGGGTGTGGTCATCGTGAACCCCCTTCCTTCGTCGCCGTCTTTAATGCGGCACTTTCAATCCGGGAACGAATTGCCGTGTGCAATTTCAGAACGGCTTCCTCGCCCGCCGGATTGATCGCCACCTCTGATTCGACCGACGTTTGGAGCTGATAGCATAACACTTCGGCGTCACTTCCGCCCACGTCGCCGTTGCGGAACCAGCTTTTGAAACGCTCTTGGAACAAAGTGAGAACGCTACGCGTGTCATTGGGCTCAATGGCTCGGCCCTTGCGGTCGTAGAGTCCAAAGATCAGATACTTACGGCGGCCTTCGCCGTTCATGAACGACGCCGTCACGACCGGGCCGAACGGCCGATTTCCGTCTTTGGAAACAGTGGGTGGAGGCGTGAGCACTTTCCGCTGTTGCATCACCCAGCCCTGGGCCTTGTAGCAATCGGTCAGCTCGTGCCAGTCGACAAACTCGTAGTCGAGCGACACGACGGCGGCGTCGTAGTACCAGATCTTCGAATGCTCTCCCCAACTGCTGTCCTTGCTTCGGTCCGACTCTTCAAACCGTCTGAACTTGAACGGGCCTTCTTGAGCCGGCGCGGTGGATTCTTTGATTTCCTTGAAGAGTTCCTGGTAAACGTCATTAGCGAGCAACACGTCTTTCCAGTGTGCTCCCGGCATCATGAGCTGAGGAATAAACAAGACGCCGAACGCCGTCGCGAACGCCCAAGAGCCCAGCCATGTTCGTCCAACGTCCGGAAGCTCGGTCCGAGGCAGTTCGGGAACGACTTCCAACACGCGAGGAACGATCAGGGGAGCCGCGACCACTAAAGGCAACGGCTCGGGAACGGGTGTCTCAACCTTCCCATACGCCCCAACTCCCTCGATCGAACGCCTGGAACGCGATCCCGACCTGCGAGGCAGTCTCAACGCGCCCAAATTCGCTTCGGGCGCGTTTTTCATTGCAGCCTGTTGGCGGCGTACGTCTTTCGTTGTGGCCCAAAGCCACTTGATCGCATTCTGAAGAAAGTTAAGCAGCCGGTCGGTCGAGAAAACCAAGCCAAGCATGATCGCGAACATGATTAGACCGAGAAGCTCGTGCCGCCAACCGGTCGCCGCATTGATTTCCCAGCGTGTCGTCAGCACCACCACCAAGACGATGCGGAGAAGGTTACCGAAGACCACCCAGACGACCGCCGAACCCATGAGGATCAAGGTGCGGACAATCGGGGTTCGAACCCAGAGGGCGTAGAACAACGTTCCGATCAACAACGTGATTAGAGAATAAACACCGCTGCATGCCTGGTCGACCAGTAACGGGGCCCCGCCCACATCGACCACATTGCCATCCATCATGTGGTAAACACCGATCAGGTCGAGCATCTGACTGCTCCACCGGCTGACCAGATTCTGAAGTTTCACGATCAGAACGACATCGAAGTGCTTTGGCGGTGGGATGGCCAGCCAGAGCAAGCCCCAAGCCGGAAGTGCCGCGACCATCAACCGCCACCCTCCCAGGGTATAGGCGGTGAGAATCAACGCGAAAAGGGCGGCCAATGCACCGACCCCGGGAGAAATGCACGCGACCGCGAATGCCAGCATCAGCCAAGCCAGGACAGCCGCTCCCTTGCTGTACGCGGGGTTGCCTGGCTCTAGGCGATCAAGCCGTCCGCACCACTTCCAGATCAATGCAACGGCACCCGGAATGACCAACGGAAAGAATTGATAGTGAGGCCGTGCCCAGAGCTCTCGTCCATGAAGCAAAACGATCGGAAGAAAAGCGAGCGCGATCAATCCGCCGGGGCCGTACCGTACCCATTTCTGGGACTGGGTACTGTCGATTCCCGCGCCCGATGCTTGTGTGACCGGCAAAACATTCTCTACGGTGACCATCGTACTCAACCTCGTCCCGCGGAAGGGGCGGTAACCCCGGACCGGAACGATTCACGTCCGATCGGGTAGAGAATTCTCATTTTAGCGAAGGCCAACCTTATTCTGTACTCTAGGTGACCTTTTTCTACGCGACCCCATTAAGTCACTGCTCAATCGTAACCGTCTCGACACGAACATCGAAGCGCTATTTGCCTCGTCACGGTACCACGCCGTGACATCCGGCGAGCAGACAAATGAGGCCAAAAGCCATCGACCCGTGGACGGCTAACCCCGTGAACAGTCCCCACGAACTCACCGGGGAGACTCGTACCCATACCACTGCTACCGCATCTAAGAGATCGTGGATTTCAGAAAATCAAAAGCGAAGGACCGTTCCATCTCCGATTCAAAAACCTCTCAAGCTCACGGTTGGTTGCCTGGGTCGAGAATTTCAAGCTGAAGGCGGGTTGGGGACAAAATCGTCATAGGATTCGTCTCATCCGAATCATCGAGATAAATCAAGCCTGAATCCATGCATGATACACAACGAACCGTTTCAAAATCCAGACTAAAAAACGAACGGGTTGGAAGGCGGTGAGCCTCCCAACCCGTCGTGATTCGTGACCAAAATTCAAGGCCGTCCGCAAAGATATTCAAGTCGAGGTGGAGCCTTGACCCACCCCGTTGATTCGAAAGTTTTTTGCTCAGGCCGCGGTCTTGCGAGAAAACTTCCGCTTGACACTGGCGAGGCAAAACAGACCACCGGCAACCGCCGAGAGAACGATAGGACCGGGTTCAGGCACGCTCAGGAGGACGAACGTATTCTCGTTACCCGAGATCACGATCGTGTAGATCTGACCGGCCGAGAAGGTCACCCCCGTGTTGACCACACCTGATCCGGAAGTGTTGAACATGTTACTATTATTCGGCGGGCTGCCGAACGAGTGATTGGTATCATTCGGGTTGGTCGTGAAAACGGCATTCCCTGCTGCATCCTTGATCACCACGTTAAGATGATAATTCGCCTGGGCCGTGGCACCGGTCCCCGAGGAATAGGTGTACAAGGAATTGCTGTAGTTGTAGCCGATGTTCAGAGCCGTGGCCGCCGAGACGGTGAACGACGCGTTAAGGGTCCAGCCACCGGTTCCCGATGCCGAGGCGACGCCGTTGTTCAAATAGCTCTCGGCAACGTTGTTCACGCTCACGCTTGTCTTGAACAGGTCGCCGACCGAGCTGTAGGCGGCATCACCGCGGGTGAAATTGGTAAGCGAAGCACCGGTGCTCATGCCGGTCGGGGCGGTTCCGGCGGCCTGCGGGTCAGCACCGGGGAAGGTCGCCAGATGGGCGAACAGATTCTGGGGGGGGACGGGATTCGGCCCGAGGTATGACTGCGGGGCGTCCGTCGGGTCGGTCGCCGAGACGCCTGAGGCGAACGATGCACCGGTGTTCGTACCTGTCTGCAACAAACCGGAGGCGGAGAGGGTCGCGCCCGTGGCCGAGGTCACCAGCAGACTTGAAATCTGTTGCTGTGAGTAGGCATAGGCGACATCCGCCCGCGCGGCGGTGTTCACCCCCATCGACATCGCAAGCATGGCCGCACCGACGATAAGCCGGTTGCGCAAGGTGACAAAATTCATCATTTATCACGTCCCTCGGAGAAACGGTGTATGGCCACGAGTCGAAGAATCTGACCAGATCTTTTCGGCCGGAACCCTAAAGTGACCGGAAGTGGCCTGCTCCGAAAACGTTTTCGGAGCCGAAGTCAAGGTCTAATGGGAAAATCACTAGCAAAAATTTCCGAGACAATCCGCATCGAAAGTCCAGAAACTACGGATCGAAACCGC
>JAYVYS010000771.1:0-3862 GCA_043784005.1 Isosphaeraceae bacterium | reverse complement strand
CGGACGCGTGACGCCTGGTTGGAAGAGATTAAACAGCACCACCAGAAGTAAGGCGATGATAACCCAAAGCGCGAGGTTTCGGCCGAAATTGCTCATTTGCGCTGAAGGTTGAGGTCCGTCGGTCGGTCGGTGCGGCCCGTGAGAAGCTCTCGGAACGGATCGAAGCACTCGAAGACGATCTCCCGCCACCTCTCGCGACGATCCCCGCGGTCCAGAACAACTGGTCACAGCGAACCGCGATTCACGTGCTCAAACGAGGCGTCTGGGAGAATAAGGGGGAGGCCGTGGGGCCGCGTCCGCTCTCTGTCCTGGTTCCGGAGTCCGAAAACGAACAGAAAGCCGACATGGCTGATCCACGAACCCGTCTGGCGCACTGGCTCACCTCGCCTAGCCACCCGCTCACGGCGCGGGTGCTGGTCAACCGGATCTGGCAGAATCATTTCGGCGCGGGCATCGTGAAGACGGTCAACGACTTCGGCCTCAAAGGGGCACGCCCGAGTCATCCTGAATTGCTCGACTGGCTGGCTGGCACCCTGGTCGCCGACGGCTGGCGGCTCAAGGATTTGCACAGGACGATCGTGTTGAGTGCGACTTATCGTCAATCCAACCGATCGCCCGCCGAGGCGGTCGCCGGCATCTCGGACCCGGAAAATCGCCTGCTCTGGAAATTCAACCGACGGCGGCTCTCGGCCGAGGAGATCCGCGACGCCATGCTGGCAGTCTCTGGCCGAATGAACCTCAAGGAGGGCGGGCTCAGCGTGATGATTCCCGTCGATGCCGTACTCGTCAGGCAACTGTACAAGCCCTCGCAGTGGAATGTGGGACACGACCCGTCCGAGCACGACCGACGCTCGATCTATCTCTTGGCCAAACGCAACCTGCGACTTCCGTTTCTCGATACGTTCGACGCTCCGGCGACCCTTACTAGCTGCGGGCGTCGCGAATCCAGCACCCATGCCCCTCAGGCCCTTGAGTTGCTCAACGGCCGGCTTTCGAACGACCTCGCCACATCGTTCGCAGAGCGGTTGAGGGCGACGTGCGGGGCAAACGCCGAGATGATCATGGAATGCGGCTTTCACGAAGCCCTGGGACGCTCCCCAACGGCCGAAGAACGGTCGCTGTCGCTTGCATTCCTACGCGACCAACCTTTACATGAATACGCACTGACGCTTTTCAACCTCAACGGTTTCCTTTATGCCCCTTGACCCTCCTTTGCAGCCGCACTCACGCCCGACCCGAACTCGCCGCGAATTCATTCGAGACGGCTTCTGTGGGTTCGGCGGCCTTGCGCTCGCCTCAATGCTTCACGGCCAGCAGGCCCGCGCGGGGGCCATCAACCCGCTCGCGGCGCGCCCGCCGCACATTCCGGCCAGGGCGAAATCCGTCATCTTCCTCTTCATGGCAGGGGGCCCGAGCCACCTGGAAACGTTCGACCCAAAGCCTTTGCTTAACCGGTTGCACGGCCAGGTCCGGCCCGAGGAGTTTGGCGAGGCCAAATACCAGTTCGTTCAGCGCGACGCCCGGCTGCTCGGCACCCGCCGTACCTTCCGCAAGTATGGTGAAAGCGGGATCGAAGTTTCCGACCTGTTCCCGCACATGGCTTCGTGTATTGACGACATCGCCGTGATCCGTTCTTGCCATGGCGACATGGTCGTGCATTCGGCGGCCCAGTACGAGCTGTTCACGGGGCGGGTGACTCCCGGTTCCCCGAGCATGGGCTCGTGGGTCTTGTATGGGCTCGGCACCGAGAGCGATTCGTTGCCGGGTTACGTGGTCATGCCCGACCCTCGCGGGGCGCTCGAGGCGGGACAACCCATGTACATGCACGGGTTTCTTCCCGCGGTGTATCAGCCCACGAGCTTTCGGCCCGGGGATCGGCCGGTGATCAATCTCGACCTGCCGCCGGGCGTCCCGGCCGAGCGCCGACGTCGTACCTTGCGACTGATCCGCAACCTGAACGAGGTGGGCCTAGATCCGATGGACACCGAATTTTCCGCCAGGATCAACGCTTATGACCTCGCCTTCAAGATGCAGACCGAAGCCCCGGAAGTGCTGAGCCTGTCGAGCGAATCGAAGGAGACGCTCGACCTCTACGGCGTCGGGGTCGAGCCGACGAACGACTACGGGAGACGCTGTCTGCTCGCGAGGAAGCTTGTCGAAAAAGGCGTTCGGTTCATCTGCGTCGTCTCAGGAGGCGGTCCGGGCAACCTGCAATGGGACGCCCATACCGATATCGAGGAAAACCACGTGCGCAAGGCCGCCGAGACCGACAAGCCGGTCGCCGCCTTGCTGAAGGACCTGAAGCGCCGAGGGTTGCTCGACACCACTCTGGTGCTCTGGGGTGGAGAGTTTGGCCGTTCCCCTGAGGCCGAGTCGGGGCGGGGTCGCGATCACCATAACCTCGGGTTCTCGATGTGGATGGCCGGCGGAGGCATCAAGGGCGGCAAAGTCGTAGGAGCAACCGACGCGATCGGTCTCCGGGCTGTCGAAAGCCCCTACCATTTCCGGGACGTCCACACGACGATCCTGAACCAGCTCGGTCTCGACCAGAATCGGCTGACCTACCCCCATCTCGGCCGCGACGAGCGCTTGACGTTCGTCGAGGGGAAAGTGATCCGGGAGATCATTTGAATTTGATCCGAGTCTGGTCCACGAAGATTTCGGACCTCCTCGGAATGACGGGGCCGTATCGGCGTCGCCGTCTATCCGGCTGTTCGACACTTCCGCCGACGAAATAAATCGATCAGCAAAGCACTGCGTATTCCGATGTGGACATCGCGACGGCTAGTGAGCCATATGTCTTTGGGACTTGGGGTTTGACGAGGGGCGACTCGGGTGGAAGAATAATGAGATTGGATGGATTTCGAAGACTTTGCGAAACGTACATGAAAATCCGAGGCCTCCCATGTCCCGCAGGCGTAGCAGGGGCTTTACCCTCATCGAACTGCTGGTCGTCATTGCGATCATTGGAGTTCTGGTCGGCCTCCTGCTTCCCGCTGTGCAAACGGCTCGCGAGCAGGCGAGGCGTTCGACTTGCACCAACAACTTAAAGCAAATCGGCTTGGCTTTGTCACAGTACGTCAACACTCATGAGGGACTGCCTTCGGGTTACGTGGCGACCTGGGATAGTTTCTTCAGGAAAGAGCTGGGGCCGGGGTGGGGCTGGGCGAGCATGATCCTGACCGAGACGGAGCAGCGACCGCTCTTCAACGCGATCAACTTTGGACGCCCGATCCAGGACCCGACCAACGACACCACGCGTATCACGCGGCTCGCCATTTACACCTGTCCCACCGACAACCAGCCGGCGACCTGGAAGCCCTCCGACGGCGTTCGCTGGTTCTACGGGGGAACTCTCTTTTCCAACGAGTATCCGATCTGCGACGTGGCCGGCTCGAATTACGTCGGTGTGTTCGGCATCGGGGAGCCGGGAGTCGATGGCGACGGGGTTTTCTTCCGCAACAGCTTCGTGCGACTCGCCCAGATCACCGACGGCCTGAGTAACACCCTTTTCGTCGGTGAACGCTCGATCAGCTTGAGAGCGGGGCGAGGCGAGGCGACCTGGGTGGGAACCGTTCCAGGTGCCCAGCTTTGGTCATGCGTTCCCGACCCTTATGATCCCGATGGGGGAGTTTGCCGCCACGAAGATGGGTCGGGAATGGTGCTCGGTCATACAGGCGAGGGGCACGGGCCTGGCGACCCCTTCAGTGATGTCAACCAGTTCCTGAGTCGACACGGTCGGGGCGCTCACTTCCTCTACGGTGACGGTCACGTTCGATTCCTCAGAGACTCGATCAATTACCCGACGTACAAGGCGCTGAGCACCAGGGCGGGGGGAGAGGTCTTCTCTGATGGTTATTGA
>JAYVYS010000770.1:0-8557 GCA_043784005.1 Isosphaeraceae bacterium | reverse complement strand
ACCGGGATGAGGTTGATCCCCGAAACGAAGCCGACCTCACGCCGAAGGAACCCATTTGTCATACCTAGGGCCAAATGTCGTCGCGAAACCAGACTCCCGAGACAAAGCCGACCGCGCGCCAAACGCGCGCCAAAGGAACCCATTTGTCATTCGTGAGGGCGAAAGTCGTCGCGCATCCAGCTTACCGAAACGAAGCCGTTTTCCTCTTTTGTTCACATAGCCTTCTCATTAAATCCGTTCCGATTGACCCAGCGTATCTCGCCGTGAAGATCAGCACACGTAGCCTCAAGCGGACTTCGTGATCAAGTCTGGCGACTCGCGGGCTCTTGACGATCGGTGTAAGATGACAGCTCTTTCGCCATTTGACAGATGTCACGACCTCCGAAAGTGCGGCCGCCATGAGACGGGCCTCGGCTCCCTTCAACGTCGCATTGATTCAGATTCGGTGTTCGACCGTACCTGTCGAGAATCTGCGAACAGCGTGCGACCGACTCAGCGAGGCCGCGAGTCGAGGTGCCCAGGTCGCCTGTCTTCCCGAGTTGTTCCTCACCCAATATTTCTGCCAGAAGGAAGACGCGGCCCTGTTTGACCTTGCCGAGCCGATCCCCGGACCAACCACCCATGCTCTTTCCGCCGTTGCCAAAGAAACCGGGATGGTGATTGTGGGCTCGATCTTCGAGCGACGCGCACCGGGGATTTATCACAATACCGCCGTCGTTTTTGATGCGGATGGCTCGATCAACGGTCTCTATCGCAAGATGCACATCCCGGACGACCCCCTCTATTACGAGAAGTATTACTTCACGCCGGGAGACCTGGGATTCCAAACCTTCGCGACCAAGCATGCGAAAGTAGGGACGCTCATATGTTGGGACCAGTGGTATCCTGAAGCCGCGCGGATCACCGCCTTGAAAGGGGCGGAGATTCTCTTTTACCCGACCGCGATCGGTTGGCACCCTGCGGAAAAGGCGGAATATGGCCCCGCACAGGCGGACGCATGGATGACCATGCAACGGGCCCATGCCATCAGTAACGGTGTCTACGTCGCCGCGGTGAATCGGATCGGGCACGAAGGTTCCGTTGACGGCGGGTTGGAGTTTTGGGGCGGCTCGTTTGTGTGCGACCCGTTCGGTCGGGTCCTGGCTCGCGCGGGTACGGACACCGAGGAGATCTTGATCGTCGCGTGCGACCCGCGACTTCAGGAAGAAACGCGGCGAAACTGGCCGTTTCTTCGCGATCGGCGTATCGACGCTTACGGACCGATCACTCAACGATTTCTCGACGCGGACCCATGAAAAATCACGAATCCGAGCTGAATTCGCCCACAAACGACTTGACGACGACTCCCGCGCGACTCGGCTATCGGATGCCCGCGGAGTGGGAGCCTCACGAGTCGACCTGGATCGCTTGGCCGCATCATCGCGAAGATTGGCCCGGCAAGTTCGATCCCATCCCTTGGGTGTACACAGAGGTCGTCCGTCTTCTTATTCGACATGAGCACGTTAACATATTAATCAAGGGTCGAAGAGCGATCGAGCGGGTGGCGGTTCAGCTTGACTCTGCGGGAGCCAACCTCGATCGCGTGGCGTTTATCAAGGCGATGACCGATCGGGTCTGGGTTCGCGACTCAGGTCCGACATTCGTGAAGAACGACATATCTCCATCGGATACCGATCGTGTGGGCCTCATCGATTGGCGGTTCAACGCCTGGGCGAAATATGAAAACCACCGTCACGATGCCAAGATCGTCCGCAAGATCGCGAGCCTGCTGGAGCTTCGACGCTGGACGCCTCGGGTCGAGATCGAGGGCCGATCGACGCGTGTGGTCATGGAAGGCGGCGCATTCGATGTGAATGGAAAGGGGACGCTCCTGACCACTGAGGAGTGTCTGCTCAGCGCCGTTCAGGCGCGGAATCCGGGACTCGGACGTGAGGAAATGGCGAAGATCTTCGCTGATTTTCTAGGCGTCTCGCACGTTGTCTGGCTCGCGAACGGAATCGTGGGAGACGACACACACGGACATGTAGACGATCTTGCGCGTTTTGTCGGACCCAAGACGATTGTGAATGTGGTCGAACATCGCCGGTCCTCTCCAAATTATGAAAATCTCCAGGAAAACCGTAAGCGTCTCGGCGAAGCCCGCGATCAGGATGGCGACCTGTTCGAGGTGATCGCTTTGCCCATGCCAGAGCCAGTCTGTTTTGAAGGGCAACCGCTGCCCGCGAGTTATGCGAATTTCTACATTGCTAACGGTATTGTGATCGTGCCGACCTTTAATGATCCCAACGATCGCGTGGCCCTGAACGTGCTGGCGACCGTTTTCCCGGACCGCGAGGTGATTGGAGTTCATGCGGTGGACCTTGTTCTGGGCCTCGGCACGCTTCACTGCTTGACCCAGCAACAACCTGCCTCGAGGATCGAGCCCGAGGAGGCTGTTTGATGGGTAAAAGCGAGTGAGAAGGCTGCCGACGACGTCTGAGCAAGGGTTCGAATGAACTCGCGTCGATCCGCTCCTCTGGACTTCCGTCGCCAGGTTCGGATAATAGAGGTTTGCTAGCGCCACTTGCGCTGGGGACTGATGATGGCGCTCGCAAGGCCGGCCTTTGCGGGAGTGAGATGAGGGGCCGGGTTCAGGAGTGTCTCGAAATGTCAAATCACCGACCCCCGCCTCGCAAAGGACAACCTCCTCGCCGTGGCCCCCATCCTGGAGGCCCCGCTCGACGTCCAGGGGCCAGGCCGCCGCAAGGCGAAAACACAATCCAGCGCGGTGCGCCTCGGGACAGTGTGGAAGGACCGGAGCGGCTCCAGAAGGTATTGGCGCATGCCGGAGTAGGTTCGCGCAGGTCGTGCGAAGACCTGATCACGCAAGGGCGCGTCACGATCAATGGGCAGGTCGTCCGCGAGCTCGGCACCAAGGTCGATCCTCAACAGGCCAAAGTGGAAGTTGACGGTCAACGCGTCCAA
Organism: Isosphaeraceae bacterium; assembly: GCA_043784005.1. GTDB lineage: Bacteria > Planctomycetota > Planctomycetia > Isosphaerales > Isosphaeraceae > JAYUFP01. The sequence continues at coordinate 5,593 of JAYVYS010000770.1, read as the reverse complement.
GGCGAACGATTGGTCTATTTCGCCGTCCACAAGCCGAAGGGATACGTCTCGTCCAACAACGACCCCGCGGGCAAGCCTCGGGTGATCGATCTCCTGCCTGAGATTCCTCAACGTGTTTATACGGTAGGTCGTCTCGACGAACAGAGCACGGGCTTATTGCTTCTGACAAACGATGGAGAGCTGGCAAACCGCTTAGCGCACCCGAAGTTCGGTGTCGAGAAGATTTACCGAGTGGTCGTGGCGGGAGAACCCGGTCGAGAAGTCCTCGATCAGTTGACGCAAGGCGTCTGGCTCGCGGAAGGAAAAGTCCGCGCCAAACGGGTGCGCGTCGTCGGCAGCAAGGGGCAGGCGACGATCCTGGAAATGGTCTTGGCCGAGGGAAAAAACCGCGAGATCCGGCGGATGCTCGCTCGGTTCGGGCACAAGGTCATGTCGTTGACCCGCATCGCCGTCGGACCGATCGGGTTGAAAGGGATCAGTGTCGGCGAATGCCGGCCTCTCTCCGCTTCGGAACTCGACTTGTTGCGTCAAGTGGCTGCGGGAGTCATCCTTCCGACACCGAGATTCCCGGATCGTCGAGATCGCAAAGACCGGCCCGGACGACCACCGGCTCGAAGTTCGAGCGGTAGCGACCAGGGTAATGATGTACATAGGCCTGCGAGACCGTCAGGTCCGTTTCATCGCGACAATGACGGTCGAGGCGGAGAACAACGCCCCGGTCGCCCCTATGGACCCGCGATGAGAGAGAGGCCCGCACAGGATCGTCTCGGGAGTTCCGGCCCCGGGGATCGCCGGCCCCCGCGACCCTCGGGTCCGCCCGGCCGGCCCACGGGTACTCGTTCGTATCAGCGACCCACGGAGGGGCAGGAACGTCCTTCGCGTCCCGGTGACCGCAGGCCTTCGAACGGTCCTCCTCGGCCTTCTCAGGGCGGCGGCATGTACAATCGTCCGGGTCAGGATCGCGATCGTGGACCCGCCAATCGTCCTCAGGACGGTGCGGGGAACCAGCAACGTGCCAGTCAGGATCGTCGACCTTCGAACGGTCCGCCTCGGCCCGGCGGGCAGAACCGTCCGCCATCGGGACCGCCGCCGCTTCGAGTAAACCGACCGGCGGCCGCAACCGGTGACGAGGCGCCGGCTCGCAAGATTATCGGCTTGGACACGGAACCTGGAGCCGGGCGCCGTCCTCCAAAACGTGCGCCTCGGGCGTCTCTCGGTGTGAAACGAACGGCAAAACGTCCGAAACCGGGCGATCAATGAGCGAGGGCTTTGAGCGTTGGAATTCGCCGCTCCATCGTGCGTGATTCAAGGAATGGGAAAGGTCGTCGAGAACGTCCTCATCGCACGTGATACGTTTCGTATCAGACTGGAAATCCCTGCGATCGCACGCTCGATTCGCCCTGGGCAATTCGTCATGATCCGGCCGGGAGGAGCGACCGATCCGCTCCTCGGCCGGCCATTCGCTCTCTACGACGTTGTCAGCGACACCACGGGTGAACCGCACGCGATTGACGTGGTTTACCTGGTGATCGGGCGAGGAACAACAGCGCTCTCGGTGGTTCGAGAGGGCACACGACTGCCGGTATGGGGACCCCTCGGTAATGGTTTCGGACCCGCACCCACCCCTCGCGGCCCTGTCTTGTTTGTCGCGGGGGGGATCGGGCAGACTCCCTTCCTTGCGCTGGGTCGATGGTGGCTCGGCCAGCGCTCCTATGCGAACGAGACCGCCGGGCCGGGCGGGGCGACTTCCGTGTCGTTACTCTACGGAGTGCGAACGGCCGAGCTTGCCGCCGGAATCCATGATTTCCGAGAGGCCGGGATCGAGGTTGAGCTCGCAACCGATGATGGCTCGGGCGGATATCATGGCTACGTGACGGAGCTTCTTACTCGACAGCTCGCGCTCGGCCCGCGTCCCGCGAAGATCGTGGGCTGCGGACCTCCGGGGATGTTGGCTTCACTTGCACGTATTGTCGCCCGAGAAGGGATTCCGTGCGATTTGTCGATGGAGAACCACATGGCCTGCGGATTCGGAGTCTGCTTCAGTTGCGTCGCACCGATCCGACAGGCGGATGGTTCCGTGGATCTTCGACGTGTTTGCGTGGAGGGGCCGATCTTTCGCGCGAAGGATGTCGACTTTGCCGCGATTACTTCTCATTGAGAGGCCATTATCGGCGATCAGCGTCGGCTGCGGTCTCGGATCTGGTCACGAAGTCTGGCCGCGCGCTCGTAGTCTTCGCGGGACACGGCATCGTCGAGCTGCTCTCGCAGGGTCTTTTCCACCGCGAAATTTTTCCGAATCTCGGACTCGAGCAAACCGAGTTGCTCGATCAGAGAAGTCTCATGTGTCTCGATGGAATCGTGCTCGGAAGACCAGTGCTGGTGATGTTCCTTGATCCGGTCGATACCGTCGTGAACAAGGTCGACGGCCTCTTCAGGGCGTCGACGATGAAGGGCCATGGCCGCCGCGGCGCGGGTGCGGTGAAAGAGGACAAGCCCTCGGTAGCGTTCATGCGATGAGATGTAATCCTCGTCTCCGCCGTGACGAAGCACGAAGTCCATCAGCGCCAGCGTGTGGTCCGCATCTTGAAGTGCTCGGTCGTAGCGCTGAAGCGCGAGCCAGGCGACCCGGCGGTGATAAAACTGGACGAACTCGCGATCCGTCGCGGCGCAGTTTTCTTCCGCCATGAGCCAGGTGGGTGCTTTCCCCCCCGGTTCGAGCCCACGCCCCGCCGCACGATGGCGTAGGTAATCAAGGTAGGTCGCGAAACCATGCGGCCGGGTTCCATCTGGCCGCCCGCCCACCTCCATTTGAAGGACGCCAAGCTCGACCCGAACCTGAATCACCGTCCGGCCGTCCCTCGCGCGGACTTCTCGCGCGATGACCTCGCCGGGTTCCGGATCGTTGGGCCACCCCTGGAGCGCGTCGTCCATGTCCCGACGCATAGTCAACCCTCGCCAGATACTCGCCTCGTCTCACATTCGCCTTGATCGTCATTCTACTCTATCTCTTGTTTCCGACACAGCCCACGACATGTCCGGAAGCGTTGAAACCTTGCGGATTCAGGATCCGAATTGATTGACATGGACGATACGTCGCCCCATCATAACGTCTCTTCAGGATGCAGATCCTGACCTCTGATTGACCGCGCTACACTTCGCAGTAGAGCCACTTATGTTCACCAGCCAACCAAGCTTGTCGCAACGTGTGGAGAGGATGATCAGCGAGACGCCGATCATCGACCCGCACACTCACATCCGTTGCGATCGGCCGAACGCTCCAGATCTTGCCTCATTGATGAGCTACCACTGGGTTCAGACCGAACTCCGCGCGGTCGGTATGCCCGCCGCCGACCTCGATCTGATGCTACCTCCGGAGGAGCGCGTTCGCCGGTCGATTCCCTATCTCAGGCGGATGCGGAACACAGCGATGGCTTGGTGTTTCTATCGAATTCTCAGGGATCTGTACGACTTTTACGAGCCCAACCTCGACGAATCGAATTACCAGGCCGTGATGGATCGGGTGATCGCGACAGGCAAAGATCCCGCCTGGGCTCCCCGAGTGCTCCGCGAGCGTTGCAACATCCGGACCGTTGTCACTAGCCTCGGAAATCGAAGCGCCGATCCCGCCAAGAACCCCGATAACTTCCTCTACATGCTCGATGCCCACTATCTGTTTTGTCCGGGAGTGGCGACCGACCTGGAACCATTCTTCATCGGAAGAAATAAAAAAGCCGAATATGTCGCCGCGCTCACGACTCTGCTTGGCGAACGCCCCACTACGACCGTTCGACTTGCGACACTCCTTCGTGATTGGCTCGATCGCACGGTGACCGGCCCGGTCAGATTCACGAATACGTTCATCCCGATCGAGCAAAGATTCACCGCTCCCGACCGCTCGCAAGCCCAGTCGGTTCTCGACCACGTCGGCGACGTCAAGAATGTTACGGATTCCGACATCGACGCCCTCGTCCGGTTTGTCACCTGGGAGGTTTTAGGCTGGCACCACGACCATTGCAAGGCCTTCCAGATCGCCGTTGGGGCTGAGTATTTCATCTGCGATGGCAAGTCCATCCCTCGCTTCCAAGAGACATGGACGAGTGAGATGGCACGGGCGTTTCATCACTTTGGAAACACCCGTTTCGACTTGATGATGGCCTCGGATGTGTTGACCCATGAGATCGCCGTGCTTGCCCGACAGTTTCCGAATGTCTACGTCTCGGGCTACTGGTGGCACAACTTCTTCCCTGGAACAATCGAGGAAATCGTCAGCAGGCGCATCCAGATGGCCCCGATGACCAAGGTGGGCGGCTTCCTCTGCGACGCTTACTATGCCGAGTGGACATATGCCAAATATTCGCTGGTGAAGAAGGCCATGGCCTCGGCCTTTGCCCGCTTTCTCGAATCGGGCTTTTACGAGGAGGATGAGATTCCACCGATACTCCACCAGATCCTCCATGACACCCCTCGCGATCTCTACGACCTTGGCCCCGGAACGGAAGCCCGGGCGATCGCTTGATACGCGAACCCCCTGTCAAGCTCCGGATCGCGGTCGTCATCCCCGCCCTCGACGAGGCCGGCACGATTGCCGATATGCTTAAGCGAATCCTTGCCGAGGGTCCCGATGAACTCGTTGTCGTTGATGGCGGAAGCGTTGACGAGACAGTGAGTCACGCCCGTCACGCCGGTGCTTGTGTCATTCCGTCGCATCGAGGACGAGGCCTCCAGCAAAATCGCGGTGCGGGGTCAACCTCATCCGAAGTGCTCCTTTTTCTCCATGCGGACTGTTATCTTGAGCCAGGCTCGCTAGACAATCTCCGGCTGTTCTTGAACGACCACCCCGGGGTTGCAGGAGGTTGCTTCCGGACGCGAGTCGAATCGAGAGACTTGATGTTCAGACTGATTGACATCGCGGCCGACATTCGGGCCGCCTTCCTTGGCATCCCTTATGGAGATCAAGGTATCTTTGTGCGTCGTGAAGTCTTCGACCGGCACGGTGGTTTTCCCGAGATCCCTTTGATGGAAGATGTCTTTTTTTCTCTCCGAATTCGTGGTGAAGGGCGTATCGCCGTGGTGCCGAGAAGGATCTTTGTCTCGCCTCGTCGCTGGCAATCTCGAGGCCTGATCCGTCAGTCGCTATTAAACTGGGCGTTAACAGTCGCCGCGGCTGCCGGTGTGTCACCTTCCCGTCTCGCGAGGTTTTATCCGCATATCCGGTAAGAACTTGCGGCAAAATAGGAAGAGGTGATTCCGTGCGTCGCTTGAATCCGAGACCGCGATTTGATACAATTTTTCTTCTTGGTAAGCCTACCTTGCCTCTCTAGCTCAATTGGCAGAGCAGCTGACTCTTAATCAGCGGGTTGTAGGTTCGAGTCCTACGAGAGGCATTCGTCGCACGCCGGTTTGTTATTGATGTGAGCAGTTGACAGGTTTTGATCGTATAGGGCGGATTGTGAGAATCCGAACCAAACAGTCGGTTTAAGCGACGAAAGTGATCCTCGGGGCGGTAGCTCAATTGGGAGAGCGCAGCGTTCGCAATGCTGAGGTTGAGGGTTCGATCCCCTTCCGCTCCATTTAACCTAAGTCTTTCCTAGTC
>JAYVYS010000769.1:0-8370 GCA_043784005.1 Isosphaeraceae bacterium | reverse complement strand
GGGGTTGCCACGATCTTCGAGTCGTGCGGGAATTGATTCGCGAAAGAGAAGGATTCAAAGAAGGATGGATTCGGACGTTTCTGTTCACGCCACCGCGCGGTATGTTGGGTGACTGTGACGAGCTAATTAAGAGCAAGTCACCCAGTGTACCGGACCTCTTGCCGAACCCTCCATACGAGCGAGTGCCTTGGCTCCCAACAACCTCTCCGCCATGCACCGCAGAGTGTCCGATCGGCTCGGCCCACGAGTCGCGCTGCGATTCAAACGCGACGGGCTTTACCATGACGTCTCATGGAACACCTACCGCCGTAGAGCCGATCACGCTGCGGCGGGCTTGATCGATCGAGGGGTCGGCAGTGGCGATCGGGTCGGCATCCTCGCCGAGAATAGCGTCGACTGGCTGACGGCCGATCTCGCCATTCTCGCCGCGGGCGCGGTCGATGTACCGATCCATGCCCCAAGTGCTCCGGCACAGGTCGAGTATCAGCTTCGCCACAGCGGATGCCTTGCCGTCGTGGTCAGCAATCAGAGCCAAGCCGACAAGATCCTCGCGAACCTCGCCTCCCTTCCCGACCTGAGGTTTCTGATTTCGTTCGCACCGATCGAGACGAATGACCGGATTGAACATTTGACCTGGGATGCCTTAATTCATGCCGGCTGGCGTCATGGAGACTTTGGCGCAGGGCTTGTCGGCAAACGCGAGGAAGCCAGGGGCCGCGACGATCTCGCCACAATCATTTACACCAGCGGGACCACCGGAAATCCCAAAGGGGTGATGCTCACCCACGGCAACCTCATCTCTAACGCCGAGGCGACTCAGGAGATCTCGAATCTCACCGACGCTGATGTTCTACTTAGCTGGCTGCCTTACAGTCATATTTACGCGCGTACGGTGGATATCTACGTTTGCACGCACGTCGGCGCGACGATTTGTCTGGCCGACTCGCCCGAAACTCTTGTGCTCAACCTCTCCGAAACCCAACCGACCTGGCTTACCTCCGTGCCTCGTTTCTATGAGAAAGTCTGGTCGAGCCTGGCACACCTTCCGACCGAGGCGCGAGACGCCACGCTTCGACGCATTTTCGGACCCAATATTCGGCGGCTCTCTTCGGGTGGAGCACCTCTTCCCAAGCATCTTTGGGAGGGGTTTGGCGCGGCCGGGCTTCCCCTTTACGAGGGTTATGGACTGACCGAAACCTCACCGGTGATCAGCTTCAATTTTCCCGATCACAACAAGCCGGGAACCGTGGGCATGGCGATCCCCGGAGTGGAGGTCAAGATCGCCGAGGACGGCGAAATCCTCACTCGAGGCCCGCACGTCATGAAGGGCTACTGGAACGACGATCCCGCGACTCACGCCGCGATTGTCGACGGCTGGTTCCACACGGGCGATGTCGGTCACCTGGACACCGACGGCTACCTGACCATCACGGACCGTAAGAAAGATCTCATCATCACGTCAGGGGGTAAGAACGTCGCACCCGGCGAACTCGAACGCATGCTCGTGCGAGACGAATTTATCGATCAGGCGGTCGTGTTTGGCGATGGTCGTCCCTTTGTCTCGGCCCTGATCGTCCCCGACTTTCAGCGCCTCAAGGCGACCCTCGGCCGCGGGCACGAAACCTTTCGCATCAAGGACGGCGTCATCACGGAACCCGCGGTCGTCGCCCTGATCAAAGAGCGCGTGGACGAAGTGATGAAATCCGTGAGCCAACCGGAAAGGGTCCGGGCCTTTCTTATCCTCAGCCGGCCTTTCCAGATTGAGGCTGAGGAGATGACAGCCACCATGAAAGTCCGCCGCGGCCATGTCCTCGCTAAGTACGGATCGAGGTTCGATGCCCTCTATACCAATTCTTCTATCAAAAGTGCCGATATTTAAGATGTGTGGATGATAACTCGGTAAGCTTGGCGAGTCGGATAGAGGTTCCGCATGCCAGGCTCAAGAAGCCGTCTTTTTTCGTCAGAAAGCGAACGGCGACCGTCTCAATGGACAATCAGGAACGATCCATCCTTTCGGGTAACCACGGCCGGATGACTGTAGTGCGGGATGCCGTCATCGACCCTCCCCGATGTGGTTGTCGGCTTGCCGGATGAGTCGAAGAGTCGCCAGTGGAGCGACCCTCCGTGCGTGAAACTCGTATCCTCGGTCCAGGCGAGCAGACATTCGCCATGCAAATTGGCCTCAACGGCGGGATGTTTGCGCCGTCCGGAGACTCCCGGAGGATGCGTCGTTTCTGTGGCTCGACCGGCCTCTCGATCGAACTTCGCCATATAGACCTCTCCCCGAGTCTCCCACGCGGCAATCAATCCATCCGGTCCTTCGGCGAGGGCGGTCGTGCTCATGGGACACATGCCAACTTTCCACGGATCAAGTGGCCGGCCCTTGAACGTCTTACCTTGGTCACGCGATGTCAGAATGTACAGGTCGCGATCCATGGTTGTGCTTGCCGACCTGTAAACCATTGTGAATGAACCGTCCGCATCGGCGATCGCGCGTGTTCCGCAGCAGGCGCAGGCACCTGTCTCCTGGGTCCATGCCGGTTCCTCAGGATCGAACGTCAGACCATCGTCATCGGAACGCGCGACCAGAATTCGCCGGTTCTGTTCTCCTTCGGGACTTCCCTTGAGACGGCCATGCCACGCGATGAGGACGTGACCTCGGACATCCGCCGCGATCGTACCGCCCCCATCGAGCGCTGTGGATTTTGTCATCACATTCCGCTGGGGCTCAAATTTCGTGCGGGCTTGGTCCGAGCGACTGTAAAGCATTGGAGATCCCCCGTTGGGATTCTCCGGTCGCGCCTTCATCGCGCCATTCCAGGCGACGTGAATGCGCCGTTCGCGTCCCAACGCGATTTGGGCGCCGCGCACCGTCCCCATGGCAATGGCGGCACCGGGCTCGCTATTGACACGGATCGACGGTTCAAAGGTACTTTTCCCTGGCTCCATCATCGTATAAAAAACGTCCGAGGCTACCGCGTCACCGGTGAGATAGACGAGGTGAACCACGCCCGAGGGATCAACGATCGCTTGCGGCTGAACCCCCTGTGAAGGTGTTCGCACTAACACGACGGAGGCCGCGCGATCCGCAGCCTTCGCGCTCAAGCCGAAACAAAGGATCATGATCACACGGCCCAACATCGACCGATGACCGAATTTCGATCGCACAGCAGGTCGTTTCGTCATGATCCCTCCCTCCGCCCCAGGCCAAGGAAGAGGCGGATCGAGACGTGTTCTCGACCGACCCTAACTCCGCCAATTTGGGGGCAATAGATCGTAACCAATCTACGTGAGCGTCGCCAACCGTTGGGTTGATCCACGGCTGCGATTGCGATGGATTCCCGGTCGACTTCTCTCGTGGATTCAACCCGATCGATGCTCCATCCGATGATAGACCTCGTCACGTTCGAACGCGGCCTTCGCTCCCGCACTCACGGCATCGGCCTTCATTTCATTGACGGCCGACCAGACCCATCGTGAAAGCGTCGCGTGATACTCACATTTCACGGAATCCTTGGCCGCGAGCAAAATCGAAGCGAGTGACGCGGCCTCGACTCCGCCGTTCATGATCAGGTCATCAATGAGCGAATCCAGTCGCTCATTTAAAGAAGCAGGAAACATCAGCGAAGACTCCTCCGGCGGCCTGATCCGGGCACGATCCCTGATTCATGGACGTCGCGACTAAAGTTTCATCAAAACTTTCACTGATCACGCACCACTAAAGTTAAACGATTATGGAAACACCGTTAAGTAAACCGCCCGGAAAAGAAGATGGTTTATGGAGTTATGTTGCGACGGATCGACAGAACCCCCAGTCTGGGCGGGCTTCGCCGCAACGTGCCCCGCATTTTGTGCCGGACGGCTGGGGGTCCGACGATCAAACGTCGACGCGGTCGCCTATCGTCTCGTCCCTTCTTTATATTGCGCGAACCTCGACCGACCCCCATACGTACTACTGACATGCCCTTCACACGCACCGCCTGAACAAATGAGTGCGTGGATGCAAGCCAGGGCTTGATTTTGTAGACGACCGGTCTATTGTTAATGGCTGGGAGGAAAGAAACGCCGATGATATCCGGTAGGTGAAGCGGTGAGGCAGAATTTCGAGGGGTGGTGCAATGAGTAAGGAAACCACACGGGACGCTTTACTGGAGGCGGGACGCCGCATTTTTCTCGAGCGCGGCTACAACCATTCAGGGATTGAAGCCATCTTACAAGGGGCGGGCGTACCGAAAGGTTCGTTTTACTACTATTTCGAGAACAAAGAAGACTTTGGACTCCAGGTTCTCGATCGATTCGTGGACCACTTTACTCTTGAAATCGATCGCCACCTTACCGACACGTCGCTAACCCCTTTGGAGCGGCTCCGAAGGTTGACAGAGTCAGCCTGCGAGCGGCTCGAAACGCAGCAATGTCGGCACGGATGCCTCGTGGGAAACTTGAGCCAGGAGATGGCCGACCAGAACGAAGCCTTTCGCGCCAGGCTTGAAGAAATTTTTCTGGGATGGGGCGAACGGTTTGCGATATGCATTGGGCAAGCTCAGTTAGCCGGAGAGATCCCTCATGAGATCGACGCTCGAGAATTCGCGGATTTCTGGCTAAATTCCTGGCAGGGATCTGTCCTTCGCGCCAAGACGCTTCGAAGCACCGCCCCGCTTAAAACATTCCTGAATGTGATGTTCGGATTTGTGCTTCGCTCACAGTCACAACAAGAGACGTTGACCGGTACTTGATCAGAACCAAGCCGGCGGAAAGCCGGATAGAGATATATGCTCCGAAGAGGAGAGGGAGACTCGACATGGCAACTCAGATAACGCTTCTGGATTCGCCGTCGTCGCCAGTGCGGCCAGTCCGGGCCGGCGGCGCGCGGCTCTCGTCGCGACCGGCCCCCCTTGATGAGGCTTCCAGGGGCCAGGTGTACCGTCAGTGGCGAAAAGGTGTTTCTCTGGAAGTCTTGTCACGTCAGCACGGACGATCGGAGGCGAGTCTGGAACGGGCCATCAACGAGATGCGGGCCGGTCGTATCCTCGAGCAGAAACTCGACGTCATGTACGACCCGAGCTTCGAGGATCCCAAGGCCGCCTTGACGATTTTGGGACCGATTCCGGGATCGCCCGCGAACGCGCGTCAGACCAAGGCCAAAGCTCCCGCAGGGCTGCCACCCTATCTGGCGAGCCTCTACGGTGACGCTCCACTGCTCAATCGTGAGCAAGAAGCCCACCTGTTTCGCAAGATGAACTACCTGAAGTTTCGCGCGGCCACGCTCAGAGAAGGTCTCGATTCGACCAAGGCCAAGACCTCCGTTCTCAACGAGATCGAGAGGCTTCAAGAAGAGTCTTTGGCTGTCAAGAACCAAATCATCCGAGCCAACCTTCGATTGGTCGTCTCGATCGCGAAAAAGCGGGTTGGGCCGTCCAATAATTTCTTCGAGCTCGTCAGCGACGGCAACATGAGCTTGATTCGCGCCGTGGAGAAGTTTGACTTCTCCCGAGGCTTCAAGTTTAGCACGTATGCCTCGTGGGCGATCATGAAGAACTTCGCGAGGACGATCCCCGAGGAAAAGAGCCGTCGCGATCGTTATGTCACGGGCCACGACGAGATGTTCGAGGCCGCCGCCGACCATCGCGCCGGCGAATACGAGTCGGAAAGCGATCACCGCCGCAATCAAGAAGCCGTCGCCGGGATGCTCGGCAAGCTCAACGACCGTGAGCGGCAAATCCTGGTTCGGCGCTTCGGAATCGGTGGTTCGAGCTCGCTGACTCTGGAACAGCTCGGCAAGGAACTGGGGATCACCAAGGAGCGGGTTCGCCAAATCGAGGCGCGGGCTCAGGAAAAGCTCCGAAAGTTCGCCAAGGAAAATAAAGTGGACATGCAACCGTTCTGATCCACTCATTCCAATCTGAGAATCGATAGTGATAAGAAACCCGGCGTCCCGTTGGACGCCGGGTTTTTTTTGAGCCCATTTCTTCGAGGGGACGCCTATCATGAAGGCGATACAGATTCAGACGCTTGGGGGCGTAGAGGGCCTTCACCTTGTCGAGCTTGCGGAGCCCATCCCCAGACGTGGTGAGGTGGCAGTTCGTGTCCGTGCCGCATCGCTGAACTTCCGCGATTTACTGGTCGTGAAGGGGCAATACAATCCGAGGATTTCACTCCCCGCGATACCTCTTTCCGACGGTGCGGGGGAAGTTGCCGCGGTCGGTCCGGGAGCGTCGCGTTTCAAGGTTGGGGACCGCGTCGCGGCGGCGTTCATGCCCGGCTGGATCACCGGACCTCCCACCGATGCCGCCGCCAGAACCGCTCTGGGAGCGGGGGGCACAGGCATGCTCGCCGAGACGGTCATCCTTCCCGAAACGGGGCTCGTCTCTTTGCCGTCATACCTCTCCTTCGAGGAAGCGGCGACCCTCCCCTGCGCTGCGGTGACCGCATGGCACGCGCTCATCTCCGAGGGCAAACTCAAAGCTGGCGACACGGTGTTGACCCTCGGCACCGGCGGGGTCTCGATCTTCGCGATTCAGTTCGCGCGAATGCACGGGGCAAGGGTTCTCGCTACGTCGGGGAGCGACGAAAAGCTTGAGAGGGTCCGCGCGCTCGGTGCCTCCGATACCATCAATTACAAGACAACGCCCGAATGGGATAAGACGGTCCGACAACTCACGGCCGGTGAGGGTGTCGATCATGTTGTGGAGGTCGGCGGAGCCGGTACGCTCTCGCGATCCCTTCGCGCGGTGAAAACCGGAGGGAGCGTCAGCCTGATCGGCCTGCTCGCGGGAGGGACCGCGGAGGTCAATATCTTGCCCATTCTGATGAGGAACCTTCGCGTTCAGGGGATCTTCGTTGGTTCCCGGGCGATGTTCGAGGAGATGAACCATACCCTAAACTTGCACGCCACCGCGCCGGTGATCGACAAGGTCTTCCCGATCGACGCGACGGCCGAGGCTTATCGTCTCCTCGAATCCGGCGAGCATTTCGGAAAAGTCGTGATCCGGCTCTGAAAATCAGCCCGGTGAAACGTGCGCGGGAAGGACCACCAAAGACGAGGCGGCGACGGGGTTTTCGTCGGGATTTTCGGTGGGTCGACGATAGCGATAGTAGGCCGAGCAGGGGCCTTCCGCCGAGACCATCGCGGCACCGAGCGGGTGCTCGGGGGTACAGCGCGTGCCAAATGCGGGGCACGCGTTGGGTTTAATTCGACCCGAAAGAACCTCGCCATCTCGACATTCCGACGATTCGAAGAGGGTTGCGATTGATGATGGGAATCGCGAGGCGGCATCAAATCGTCGAAAGGCCTCCCTCAGCACCAATCGCGAGCGAGCAAGCCTCCCGAGCCCGCGCCAGCCGGCATCGGACGCCTCGAAAACCGCGTCGATCGAGCCGATCGCTTGCGGGTTTCCCTCGGGCTTGACCGCGCGGGTGTACTGGTTCTCGACCTCGTGCGTTCCACGCTCAAGCTGACGGACGGCGCGCAGTATACCTTCCAGGAGATCGACCGGTTCCGGCCCGGTCACGACGATCGGAACGCCGAACCTTTCCGCAAGCGATTCATAGCCCCGGATCCCCGTGACCGCACAGACCGGTCCCGAGACCAAGACCCCCCGCGAACGTCCCGGCGCGCCTGCCAGCACCGCCTCGACCACCGGGACGTGGCGAAATAATCCCGGGAGGAGGGCGAAGTTCTCAAGACCCGACCGGTCGGCCTCAACGACCGCCGCGGCCGCCGCCGGCGCGGTCGTTTCATAACCAACGGCCAAGACGACCACGGTACGCGATGGGTGCTTACGCGCCAGGGCCAAGGCATCAAGCGGTGAATAAACGAGCCGGACATCACCGCCACGTCCACGCGCAAGGGCCAGACTGTCTCGCCCCGCGGGAACTCCCAGCAAATCCCCCGGCGTGCAAAGAATCACGTCCGGCTCACTTGCGAGCATCACCGCCCGCGCGATCAGATCCGTCGGGAAGGCGCTTACTGGACATCCCGGCCCGTGGTGGACTTCAAGTCCTTCGGGCAAGCTCCGATCCGTCACGAACCGAATCAAATTCTGAGCCTGGCCCCCACAGACCTCCAGCAACGTGCGAGGCCGGGATATCGTGCGACGGATCTCGTCCAGCAGATCCCGGGTCGCGCGCGGGTCCCGATACGCGTCGAGGTATTTCATCGGCCTCGTCCCGGTACAATTCAAGGAACCACCTTCACCGGAAAATCACCCACCTTCGGGGCTCTTGACGTGATGCTTAGTGTACACGGACTTTTGGCGTACAAAAGGCGCGGATTTTAGGATTTCTTCATTGATCTTCACACAAAAACCGCCTATTCCACGCAATCCAAAAACTCGACGGTCTAAGATGGGAAGCTAGGATAATCTGCAAGAA
>JAYVYS010000768.1:0-2316 GCA_043784005.1 Isosphaeraceae bacterium | reverse complement strand
GACGATGCAATCCTGCTGATCGGGTGGACCTGTCCGAGAAGGTGTTTCACGATGGATCGGTTCGGCGAAATTCCTCTCTTGCAGCGTGAGTCAGAAAGAATTCGTGCTGATGGCGGTCTTTTGTTTTGACAAGCGTCGGACGCCGGGTTAGCGTCGAAGGGTCGAAGGTCTCGGCCGGCCCGAGGTCGAGATTCTTTGACGGACCGGTTTTGACACTGACTTGCCCGCAATGGAGTTTCGCCGATGACCGAGACGACCGAGGAAACGAAGGCGAAAATCGACGGATTCCGTAAGTCGTTCGACACACTTCGGCGCGAAGTCGGCAAAGTGATCGTGGGTCAGTCCGAGATCGTCGATAGCACCTTGACCGCCCTGATCGCGGGGGGGCACGTCTTGCTCGAAGGGGTGCCCGGCCTGGGCAAAACGCTGCTGGTCAGGACCTTGGCCGATGCACTTCACCTGAAATTTCAAAGAATTCAATTCACGCCCGACCTGATGCCCGCCGACGTAATCGGCACGAACGTCGTCCTGGAAACTCCCGAGGAGGGTCGAAAGTTCGAGTTCCAGCAAGGGCCGATCTTCGCCAACCTCGTCCTAGCCGACGAGATCAACCGAGCCACCCCTAAGACACAGTCCGCGTTGCTCGAAGCGATGCAGGAGAAGACGGTGACCGTCGCGGGCAAGACATACCCACTCGGTCGCCCGTTCTTCGTGCTCGCCACCCAGAACCCGCTGGAAATGGAAGGCACATACCCCCTTCCCGAAGCCCAACTCGACCGATTCTTGTTCAAACTGCTCGTGAAATTCCCCTCTGGACCCGAAATCGAGCGGATTCTCGACCGAACGACCGAGTCGCTCCAGCCCAAGGCCGAACCGGTCTTCAACGGCGAGGAGATCCTCGAAATGGGTCGACTCGCTCGCCAGATTCCGATCGCCGACGAGTTGCGAAAATATGGAGTGGCGCTGGTCTTGGCGACCCACCCCGAGCAATCGGGCGCGACCGAGATGGCAAAGCGTTACGTGCGGTACGGGTCCAGCCCGCGAGGCGCCCAGTCCTTGATCCTGACCGCGAAGATTCGGGCGATTCTCGACGGCCGATACGCCGTGGCGAAGGAAGACATCAAGGCGGTGGCTGCCCCTGCCTTGCGGCACCGTTTGATCTTGAACTTCGAAGGCCAGGCGGAAAACGTCCAGTCCGACGACATCATTCAAGACGCCCTCGAATCGATCAACGCGGCCGTTCCCGCTCATTGATTGCACGGGAAATGATCCCGCCCCATCCTCTCCCGAGCCGCCGGAATTTCGTCCCGAGACCCGCCCGAGGACGCCTTCAACAATGCCCCTGTTCGACTCCGACTTCCTCAAGAAGCTCGAATATCTGTCGATCGTCTCCAGGCGCGTGTTTCGAGGTTCGATCCTCGCGCAGCGCCGGACGATGCAGCTCGGCGGCGGCATCGAGTTCGCCGACCATCGCGAATACACGGCGGGCGACGATTTTCGATATCTCGACTGGAACGTCTACGCTCGACACAACGAATTGTTGCTCAAGCGATTCCAAGAAGAAGAAGACTTGCACGTCTACTTCTTGGTGGATTGCTCGGCAAGCATGGCCTTCGGAAATCCCCCGAAATTCGACTTCGCCCGGAGGGTGGCGGCGGCCTTGGCCTACATCGCATTGGCCGACCTCGACCGGATCGGGGTCGTGGGTTTTGCCGACGACATCGTCGACGATTTCCCTTTGACGCGTGGCAAGGCCCGGATTCTGACGTTGCTGCGATTCTTTGAACGACTCAAAGCGCAAGGGACAGTGACCGACCTGGCTCGCGTGGTCAAAGGGTTCGTCCATCGCACCCAGAGACGCGGTTTGGTGGTGATCGTGAGCGACCTTTACGATCCCGCCGGATTTCAGAACGGCCTGGACCTGTTGAGGCATCACCGATACGAGCCGCACATCGTGCAGATTTACGATAAAGCCGAAGCTGATCCCAAGATCAAAGGGGACGTGGAACTCGTCGACGTGGAAAGCGGACTCGCGCAGAAGGTGACGATCACCGAGCGCAACCTGAGGCAATATCGACAAATCTTCGAACGTTTTCAAGAATCGGTGCAAACCTACTGCCGGACTTACGGGTTGGGCTGTACTCGAACGTCGACCGAAATTCCCTTCGACGAACTGATTTTGAAGATGATGCGGACCGCCGGAGCGGTTCGTTAAGGTTTGAAGGCCGGTTGAGGATGGCTTTGTAGACTGGCAATGGGCACGCGGATCGCTGCGCGACGGCACCGCCGTGCTGTACGAGGCGCAATGTCGCGACG
>JAYVYS010000767.1:0-4892 GCA_043784005.1 Isosphaeraceae bacterium | reverse complement strand
AAAGCCGAATTCTCCGTTCCGGCCGGTCTCAAAACCTTTCGGTTCGCCAACCTCGGGGTAAAAGAGCCTGCCACCGTGAAACAGGGTGACATCGGCGTGACGCTGGAAGGCACCGAGATCGATGAGCAAGTCTGGAAGGTGAATGTCGTGCTCGCCTACCCCGGCCAGGGACCCGCGTTCGAGAGTTACCGCCAGGGGCTCTTCAACAACCGCGTCTGGCTTCAGAAGGCGGATGGCTCTCGCTTCGAGCACAACGGCGGCTTCTCGAACACATCGTCCGACGACGGAAAACTCGGCTTCGAGTACCTCTTCGTTGACGCGCCTGGCAAACCTTCCGACTTCGGCCTTGTCTACGAAACGCCCAGCCGGGTCAAAACGATCCCGTTGGAGTTTGTGTTCAAGGATGTGCCATTGCCGTAATGCAAGGGAAGTTGATCAAGCTTTCAGATGTAGGGTGAGTCGAGTCTGCAAGGCTCACCACGCATTGGGTCATGGTCCGCCTCAAAGACTCAACTCACCCTACCGATAATTATATATTTAATATTCATCAGATTGGCTCGGCCGCGTGCGCATCCTTGAACCGCATGCGATCGAGTTCGTATTTCTGAAGCTTTTGAGTCACACTTCGGCGAGACAGCGTGCTGTGCTTGGCACATCGGGCCACGTTGCCTTTGTAACGCGCCAGAAGCCTCGTGAAATAATCGCGCTCGACACGTGAGACCAGGTCTTCGGTCAAGACGAGCAACGGCCGTTCGATGTCGATGAGGGCGTCTGAGGGATTCAACGCCCTGGAAGCCCGAGGCGCGACGGTGGCGGGAAGGGCGTCGCGGTGAATCACCGTTCCCTCGGCCATCGCCACCGCAGCCTTGATCGCGTTTTCCAGCTCCCGGACGTGACCCGGCCAGGAATGTTGGAGGAGCGCTTGCATCGCTTCGGAGTCGATCTCCGTCACGGGAGGCGTGCTCATCCTCTTGTACTTTTCGAGGAAGTGCGTCGCGAGTAGGGGCACGTCCTCGGAGCGATCCCGAAGCGGCGGTAGGTCGATGCGGATTACGGCGAGCCGATAGTAAAGGTCCGAGCGGAACCGGGCGGCCTTCACCTCATCCTCAAGTCGTTTGTTTGTCGCGGCCACGATTCGAACGTCGACCTTGATCGTCTCGGTTCCTCCGACTCGCTCGAACGTCCCGGTCTGAAGCACGCGGAGAAGCTTCGCTTGCATCGAAGGTGAGACGTCGCCGATCTCGTCGAGAAAGAGCGTGCCCCCATCCGCCAGCTCGAACCGGCCCTTTTTTCGACGATCCGCCCCGGTGAAGGCCCCGCGTTCGTGCCCGAAGAGTTCACTCTCCAGCAAACCGTCGTGAAGCACCGCGCAGTTCAGCGCGATGAACGGCCCTTTGCGGCGGCTGTCGGCGGCGTGGATCGCCTGAGCGACGAGTTCCTTGCCGGTCCCGGTCTCGCCATGGATCAAGATTGTGGAGCCGATCGGGCCGACTTGTTCGATCAGGTCGAAGATTTTGCGCATCCTGGGGCTTTTCGAGACCATGTTGTGAAAGCTGTAGCCGCGCTGCATCTCCTTACGAAGTTGTTGAAGATCATCAATGAGGCGTCTGCGTTCAAGGATGCGCTGGACGACGAAACGAAGGTGGTCGGGATCGTAGGGCTTGGACACGAAGTCGTCGGCACCCGCTTTCATCGCGTCGAGTGCAATGCTCGTGTCTCCGTGTCCCGTCAGTACGATCACACCCAGCGGCAACTTCTCCAGGCGTATTGCCGCGAGAAGTTCGAGGCCGTTCATGTCGGGCATTCGCAGGTCGGTGATCGCAAGGTGAAAGACACGCTCGCGGAGGAACTCGAGCGCCGATCGGCCATCGCCGACGGACTCAAACTCGTAGCCGTCGGCTTCGAGGATCACCTTCAAATGTTCACGGATCAGAGGCAGGTCGTCGACGACCAGAATGCGTCGCTTCATCGGGAGGACACCCTCCGATGCGTTAATCGGAACGTGTCGACCGTTTCGTCCTGATGGCCCACGGTGCGAACTCCTTTTCAGCGCGAGCGAAGGTACGTCTCAACCTCTCGTCACGATCGCGACCGGGTCATCATCAACCGGGCCGACGTGAAACATCCTCTCGGCATCAGCGCAGACTATAACGATCCTGGTACGGCACTGCCAAGTGGATGTCAGACCGATCGTCAGAAGTTTGTTCAACGATTCCCACCTTCGGGAGGCTTTGCGACCCTGGCCGCGTCCTGGACCTTCGTGACCGGTTTCTCGGCCTTTTTCGCTTTCCCGTCACGCGCCGCTGTGGGAGGAACCATAGTGGTCGGCGCGAGGTAGGGCAATGCGGCTTTTCGACGTCCGCCCTTGAGCGTGAACTTCACCGGTTCGGGCTCCTTCGCGCCGATCTTGATGATCCTGGTTTCTTTGTGTTCCTCGGGCGTTCCGTCATGGATGATGATTTCCAATGTCGCTTGAAGAGCGGGCTTCTCAGCGTTGTTGAAAATGGTTTCGACGTGGACTGTGTACTCACCATCAAAGCCGAGCGGACAGACGTAAACCTCTTCGGGATGGTTTCCGTAGCCGTTCTTGACGATCGAGCCGCCGAAGACCGTTCGAGGCGTGCGGTAACGCGCTGTGGCTCCCAGAGGCTCGTCCACCGCCAGGTCGAGATCGGCATCGCCGACCCAGGTCAGTCGAAGGAAGATATCTCTGGCCTCGGCTTCGGGAAGTCGATTGAGAAGCGCGTCAGCCTCGGTCCCTCGTGTTTCTTCGCGTAACACCTTGGCAAGCGTTTCGGCCTGCTTTCGGGCGTCGCGTCGCACCGCCTCGTCGACTCCGGGCCAGCCCAAGGATAAAAGCGTCGTGATCGAGTCACCCATTCGCTTGGGATCTTTTGTCTTCTGCGCGAGGTTGATCGACATGAGCAGAGGCTCGCCACGATGAGGAACGAGGATCGCGGCCTGATCGATCAATGCACCTACCCGATCGTAGTAACCGAGCAAAAACATCTGGTCGGCCACACTCACCAGGTCGTTCGGGTTTTGACCTTTGACGGCGAGATCTCCCGCGTAATTCAATGCGGTCTTGACGTCCGTCTCGCTCGCCTCGGTCATTTTGTAGGCCAGGGCGAGTGCGGAGTACATCCATGGCTCGGCATCTTTTGCATTGTATGTCAGGAAACCCACAAGTGTTCCTCGGACATCGTGGAACTTCTTGTTCACGTTCAAGAGCATGATCTTCTCTCGCAACGCCTCGGAAACCGTCGGATTTTGCTCGGGCTTGTGGGTTCGGTAGTATTCAAGCCAGGTCTGCTCGGGAGACGTTGCTCGCCGCTTGGTGAGTTTCCTCGAATTCGGACCTGGAACGATCGGGATTAACCGATCCTTGGGAGTCGCTGGACGAACGATCGGCGGGGCATCTCGATCCGGCGTTTTTGCCTTCTTCGAAACGTCAGACCCAGAAAACGCCGGCGGATTGGCCGGCGAATTCTGGGTCTTTGTGGACGTCGTGGCGGGCTGGGAGCCCTGGCTAATGCGGTCTAGTTGCTTTTTTTTTCCATGAACGTGCCGGAGGCGTCGGAGGGATCTTGCACGGGCATGGACATCATGCCGCCCATGCCGCCGCCACCCATGCCGCCGCCGCCCATGCCGCCACCGCCCATGCCGCCGCCACCCATGCCACCGCCCATGCCGCCGCCACCCATGCCACCGCCCATGCCACCGCCGCCGCCACCCATCAGTGAAATGGGGATGATCGCGAGGTCGGCAACAGGATAGACGCGGATCTCAGTCGGCTGGTCGTTCGAATCTTCGGAGGTGATGGTCATCAGTCCGTCCTTGACCGTGTAGGTCAGGCCGAGTTGCTTGAGCATCAGGCGAAGGGTCGTCTTGAGGGGAACCCCTTCAAGGTCGAGAGTGATGGGCGAGGTCATCGTCTTTTCGGCCTCTTGAAGGCCGACGGGATCGACATAGATCGGAATGCCGTTGTCATTCGGTCCCTGAGTCGCGCTCTTTATGTACTTCAACACGTCTTCAAGAGGCGTTTCGTTGCCGAACGACATCGAAATCGGTTCGTCGAGCTTGGCGATGATACTTTTGGTCTTGGGGTCGCGGTCAAGGAGGTCAACCGCCCGACCGTAGCGCTTGATTCGGCGCTCGGAAAGGGCACGCCAGCGTTCGGCGTCGGGATACTCGATCACTTTGTTGTCGGGGAAAGGCACATTGGCTCGGCTGACGTCCTGCATCGTCAACATGAACCGATACTCTTTGAGCTGCTCAAACGCCAGTTCCTGGGCGAGGAACCCTGTGCTTCTCGCCACGAACATTCCCGCATAGCCGACGGGATCGTCGGGGAGGAGCGGGCGGGTTTCGCGAGCGAGGTTGTTGGCATCATAGAAGGGAATGGTCGTCGCGGCGATGTCGCCGCCACCGCCATTGTAGAGGACGTTGTAGATGCCCTGGGCCATGAGGCTGTCGAACTGCGTCATCATCGCGGAAACGGTCTGCTGGTTTTGGAGGAGCGTATCGAGCGTGCGGGCCTGCTGTTCGGCGTTGGAGGCCTGACGAAGTCTCTCGGCGCGCTGGGCGACAATCCGCTCCTCAGCGCGAACCGTCGAGAGATACTGGGCCTGGATCTGACGATCCAACGAAGTCTTGGTCGCCTCGTCCGATTTATCGGAGGATCGCACGACGTTCTGAACGAGTCGCAAGACGTTCAGGGCGGTCTCGGGCTGACCCGCATTGACGAGGTTGCGAGCCTCCTGCAACCGCTGTCGCACATCATCGATAAGCTGCTGGCGGGCAACGTTTTCGAGCTTGGAGGCTTCATCAAGAGTCGCTGCGGGAGGCGCTTCGCTCGCGGGTGTCGGAGGAATCGCCGGGGCATCCTCAGG
>JAYVYS010000766.1:0-2029 GCA_043784005.1 Isosphaeraceae bacterium | reverse complement strand
CTCGCGATCAAGAAAGACATCGTTGATAAGAAAACGACCTTCGCCGAGGCCGCGAACAAGCTTTCAGAAGACCCCGCCAACTCCGAAGGAGCCGGTGGTGATATCGGCTATTTCAACCTCAACGGCACCGTGATCGAGGAGTTCGCGATTCCCGCCTTCGCACTCAAAAAGGGAGATATCTCCGACCCCGTCGAAACGCCGTACGGCCTTCACCTCATCACGGTGACCGACCGTAAGGAGGGCACTCCGATCGATTTCGAGCAAAACAAGCCGCTCGTCAAGCGTGTTTTCGAGTCCGATCTTCAAAAGACCCTGCTGATCGCCGAGCGCAAGATCGCAAAGGTTGAGATCAAGCCCATGCCCGCCGATCTCTTCCAGACCGCGCCGGCACCCGCCGCGACCCCGTTCAAGCCGGAAACCGCGAAATAACTCTTTGTTGATTTGTAGGGTGAGGTCGAGTCTTCGAGGCCCACCACCCATCAGACCAAAGATGGGCCTTAAGACTCGACCCATCCGACGAACACCATCCTCAAGCTAGGTCGGAAAGATCGAGTCGTCCCGCCTTCTCCAACGCGGAGAAACGTCGATAGGTTTCGGCGATTCCCTCGCTTAATGGGGTGTGTGGGATCGGACCGAGACTCGTCTCAAGCCGGGTCGCGTCGAGATCGAAGGCGATCGGAAGTTGTCGGTCACCGTGGGTGATGAGTGTCTCCGCCTCGGGGGCGACTTGTTTCAGGATCGCGACAAACCGCTCGATGGGCTCCACAGCGCCTCGGACGTTGAACGCCTCGGCTCCCTCGAACTGAGTGGTGAGCGCGCGTAGAAATGTTCCCGCGACGTCGCCCACGTATTGCAGGTCTTGCGATCCACCATAACTGATATGATACTTTCGCCTCGCCGCGACCGACTTGATCGCCTTCGTCGGCTCGCTGGTCATTCCAAAGTCGCGACCCACGCCATAGACCGTCCAGGGCCTCAATCCGACGCTCGAGATCCCGTTGTCGAGCCAATAAACGCGGGCGTTCAACTCATTACAGACTTTGTACGCGCCATAATGCGAGAGCGGGGCAAGTCGGACTTCATCTCCAAGGGACCCGACGTGACCGGCCTCGGTCGGCCCATGAACGGCGGCCGAACTCGCATAGACCACGCGCTCGACCTGGCCCTTCAAAGCGACCGCCGTCTCGAACACCGCGAGCGTGCCGATCACATTCACCGTCGCCCCGAGGATCGGGTTCGCGCGGCATGTCGGCGTTTGCAAACCGGCGAGGTGGAGAAGATGCGTCGCGCCGATCCGCTCGACGCTCGCACGCAACAACGGCAGGTCGGAGACATCGCCGGGCACGAAATGAACGCGCGTCTTTTGCTCAGGATCGAGCAAGAGGTCAAGCCGATGCGTGTCTTCCTTGAGGTCGTAGATCCAGACCTCTCGCCCGGATTCCACAAGCTCCTTCGCCACCCATGAACCAATGCAACCGTAACCACCTGTCATCAATACGCGCACTCGTAAATCCTTATTCGTTTATATGTCGGTATGAGCCGCAATCATTCTGAATTCCCGAGAACGTCGAGTATGCTTCGAACGCCCACGGATTCACGGCGTCCAAAAAAAAACGGACGGAGACCTCGGCGAACGCCACGTTGACGCTGTTCCCTTGGTAAATCGAACGGACGGACTAAGGTATGGATTCCCCTCCCGAGTGGACTTGAACACCGTGGTGCGCCCTCATGCTCCGGGCGATTTGGGCTCCTGCGCTGTCACCGATTCCGGCGTAATTGCCTCCAAATCAGGCGGCTCAGTGGCATCGATCCTCTGACCGTAATTCTTTCCCAAGGGCGAAGCATCTTCGATCACCTTGTTCATCTGAGCCGATCCAAGCACGACCAGGCTCGAAATCCAGAACCAAAACAGCAGCACCATCACTCCGCCCAATGACCCGTAGGTTTTGTCGTAATTGGCGAAGTTCTGAACGTAAACTCGAAATCCAAAGCTCGCCGCGAGAAACACCGCGAGGCCGAAAAAGCTGCC
>JAYVYS010000765.1:0-2200 GCA_043784005.1 Isosphaeraceae bacterium | reverse complement strand
TGCTCGATCGCGTCGCGCTCTACATGAGCCCGCGTTCGCTGGCTTCGGTGTCCCCTTTCTGTTGGGACGATTCGCAGGAGATTACTGATGCGCCCGATCGCCTCGCGTCGTGAGCAGGGTCGATTCAACGGTTGGTTGGCCCTGAGGGCCTTCCTCACCATTACGGCCTTGGTCAGGCCGGTATACGCGGCCGATGGAAAAGAAGGCGTTTCCTCGGTTTCTGTAAAGACCTCGGGCGTAAAGCTCCCTTACATCGACCAGATGCTCAAGGACTCTTGGCAGAGCGCAGGCGTCAAGCCGTCTGCCTTCTCCCGCGATGATGAGTTCGTTCGTCGAGCGTACCTCGATGTCTTGGGACGTATTCCCAATATCGCCGAGGCTCGTGCTTTTTTGAGCAGTAAGGAGCAAGCGAAGCGAGTCAAGCTTGTTGAATATCTTCTGGCCCACCCGGATTACGCCAAAAACATGGCGACGCAGTGGAAAGTGACTTTGATCGGACGAGGTCGTCCCGACCGAAACGTCGATCCCAGGGCCTTGACTGACTGGCTTCGTAAGCAGTTTGCCGCCAATCGGCCTTGGAATGAGATGGCGCTCGAACTCATCACTGCCAAAGGCTCAAACAAAGAGAACGGCGCTGTCAATTACACGATGTCGCATCTAGAAGGCGGGGCCGTTCCGCTGACCTCCTTGACGACTCGTGTCTTCCTCAGCCAGCAAATCCAATGCACGCAGTGCCACGACCATCCTTCAAACGACTGGAAACAGGCGGACTTCTGGGGGATCAACGCCTTCTTAAAGGGTATCCGCACGAAGGACGTCAATAAGGAAGACACGACCGGGGCCGAGGTTTACGATCATACCGAGCTGACCGACGCGCCGACCGACGATTTTTCAACCTATGAGCGAAGAGACGCGCGGATGGGCGTGGTGTTCCCGACTTTCCTCGACGGTCGAAAGATCAGCCAAGGCAAGGACGTGAATCGGCGAGAAGCGTTGGGCAAGTTCATCACGGGAGCCGATAACGAAGCGTTTCCCAAGGCGATGGTCAACCGAGTGTGGACCCACCTCATGGGACGAGGCTTTGTGAACCCCGTCGACGACTTCGGACCGCACAACAATCCGAGCCACCCCGAATTGCTCGACCGGCTCGGCAAGGACTTCAAGGAAAGCGGTTACAACGTCAAACAACTGATCCGATGGATCATGAACAGCGACGCCTATCAATTAACCAGTTCGTCGATTCCGGCGAACGAGAAGGACGAGTCGTTGTTCACGCACATGACGTTGAAACCAATGACCCCCGAACAATTGTTCGATTCGCTACTCGTCGCGACCGCCGCGCATAAAGCGGGGAGCCAGGCCGACAGTGACAAACGGCGAGATGAATGGCTTCGCCAGTTCCAATTTGCCTTCGCCAACGACGAAGGCGACGAGTCGACCAGCTTCCAAGGGACGATCCCGCAGGCTTTGATGATGATGAATGGCGACTTGATGGCGCAGGCTGTCGGAGGTAAGTCAGGAAGTTTCCTAGCCGACCTTCTTGAACAATCGCAGCTTCAGCGTCGTCAGCCGATCGGCGAATTCGTCGTGCAGCATCTCTACCTCGCCGCGTTGAGCCGAGCTCCGAGTCCCCGGGAACTCGCGATGGCACAAGGGTTTCTCGGCTCAAACCCTGACTCGATTCCAGTGATGGAAGACATCTTCTGGGCGTTGCTCAACTCGAACGAGTTCATTCTGAATCGCTGATCGATAACGACCCGACTTGCCGCATCGTGCATTGCGTTCACTTTTCCGATCAAACCACGTCTCCCCGGTCGAAGGGGTTCCTTTCCGATGAGCGACCAACTGATCGTTCCCAGCGGGATGACCCGCCGCCACTTCATGAATCACCTCGCGACCGGCGCGATGGCGATCCCGGCCATGCAGTTCATGGGGGCCTTGACGGCCAACGCTCAGCAAGTTCGCAAAGCCAATAAAAGCTGCATCCTGTTGTGGATGGGGGGCGGCCCCAGCCACATGGACACCTGGGACTTGAAGCCCGAGAGCGAAAAGAATGGCGGCCCGTTCAAGCCGATTACCACCTCGGCTGATGGTGTCAAGATCAGTGAGCACTTGCCGACGGTCCACCGAGTGGCACGATGCGCATGTCTTTTGAAAGTAGGCCGCACCAGATATTGCGTCGCCCGTCACAATATTGATC
>JAYVYS010000764.1:0-3022 GCA_043784005.1 Isosphaeraceae bacterium | reverse complement strand
AGTCGCAGATCCAGGTCGTGAGGCCCGGCGTTCCTTACGCGGTCAAGGACCGCGAGAGCATCCTCGTCATGAACGCCATCCTCGGCGGCATGTTCTCGACCGCCGGTGACCATGCCAACACCCTGCACTGGATCAAGAACACGGGCGACTTCTCGGACGGAGACCTGCTGTTGCTTGATGCGGGCGTCGAGGTCGACCACCCCGGAATCCCTCATGAGCCAAACTCTTACGAAAAGAGATCGCCTGGGCGGATCTTCGGAGTGTCTCCCCACATCGCGCGTTCGTCGGCAAACGGGTGCGATGGTGCTTCCCTGCGCGGTTTCGGCAGGGCGAGCAAGATCGCGGCGGCGAGACGCAAGTCGGAAGCTGTGGTGATCTTCAAATTCATCGCGGTGCTCTCGACCACGGTACACGGATGGCCAAGGGCTTCGACAAGCTGTGTGTCGTCGGTGATCGCGGCACCAAGCCGCCCGCGATTCGCATACGCCTCTTGAATCAACTCGCGACGAAAAACCTGAGGTGTCTGGGCGAGATAAAGGTCGACCCGAGGAACCGTCTCGACAGTTCTCCTCGACGAGTCAACGCGCTTCACGGTGTCGCTTACGGGGACGGCGAGCAAGGCGGCCCCATGGGCTACGGCCGCGCGGAAGACGGCATCGATTTGCTCGCTGGTGATGCAAGGTCGCGCCGCATCGTGAATGGCGATGAACTCGCAGTGCGGGTCGACGGCCTCGATCGCTTTTGAGACCGAATCCGACCGTTCCTCGCCCCCTTCGATGACCTGGATGTCCATGAAGGCGACACTGGGGCGAAAGCGGCGCTCGAAGAGTTCCCGGTCTTCCGGCGCGATCACAAGGATAACCTGCGTCACATCGTCGCGATTGACGAACGGTTCCACGGAACGAAGCCAGACCGCGCGGCCATCGAGCTCCGCGTAAACCTTTTTCTCTTTGGGGTTTCCGAATCGCGACGACCGCCCCGCGGCCGGGAGAATGACGGCGAATTTGCCCGTGCCTGTGGCCATCAGTGTGTCCTCGGCTTGCGGTTCGAGGGATTGTGGCGACGAACCTCGGCCCTAGCTTCCCCTCTCGATTGAATGTTGACCCGTCCCCGCATCGAAGTCAACCGCCCCGCCTTGAGACGCGCCGACGGTTGTGTGAAGTAAGGGGTGAAGACTCCACTTCGTTGATAGAGTCGATCGTGCCCTCGTTCCCTAGATTCTTTCCAATGAACTTCCCGAATTTGAATCGAGGGTGGCTGGGGGTTCGCCTAGGCTCAACCCCAGCCACTCATCATGAGCTTCCGCGAAATTGGGAAGTTACTCCCGGCCCGTTGCTTAGACGTTAGCCAGTTCATGGCCCAGAGATTCGGCTTCGCGCGGAATCGACCTTGGGCTAGACTTCGGCTCAATCCGTGACCCGACCCTTCGAGGGCGGTCCCGGCCGTAGACAATGACGATCGACCTTGGATCGACAATCAGGGAAGGAGTCCCGATGCGACGGATCGCCGTGTTGAACCAGAAGGGTGGGGTGGGGAAGACGACCACCACGGTCAACCTCGCCGCCGCGCTTGCGGACCAAGGCCACAAGACGTTGGTCCTGGACCTTGACCCCCAGGCACACGCCACCTTGCACCTCGGGCTCCTGCCGGGCCGCTCCGGTCCCTCACTGTATGACGTGCTGACGGATAACCTGCCGCTCGCGAAAGTTCGCCGCGAAGTCGCGCCGAATCTGTTTGTCTGCGGTAGCCATATCGACCTCGCCGGTGCCGAGATGGAGTTGCTGGGCACCGTGGGAAGGGAAGTCATCCTTCGCGACCAGCTCGACGCGGATACGGAACAGTTTGATTACGTGTTGATGGACTGCCCGCCGTCGCTCAGCGTGCTGACGCTCAATGCGTTGTGCGCCGCGCGTGAGGTCTTGATTCCGCTCCAGGCGCATTTTCTGGCGTTGCACGGACTTTCCAAACTGTTGGAAACGATCAACCTGGTTTCCAAGCGAGTCAATCGCGATCTCAAGGTGACGGGTGTGTTGCTTTGTCTTTACGACGCGGGGACGAGGCTCGGCGGAGAAGTGATCGACGATCTCGACAACTTCTTCAACGGCCGAAACACCTCGGCACCCTGGGCCGACGCGCGGCTTTTCAAGACACGAATCCGCCGGAACATCCGCCTCGCCGAGTGTCCTAGCTTCGGCCAGTCCATCTTTCAGTACGCACCGAGCAGTCGAGGCGCTGAGGATTATGCCTCGCTCGCCGGAGAAATTCAGGGCAAGGCTCCGGCCCCGATCTGGGTTCAGAATGAGCCCGTCGCGGACCCCGAGCCGGCACCGGCGTCCGCTCCTCGACCGGTCATGGCCGAATCCTCCGCGTTGCTTGAAGAGGCCCCGGCGGTAGGTGACCTTCTTCTCTGATCGAGCGTGGAGAGGTCACGTCCGCGGACGACAATCCAATGATCGGCGAGGGCCTCCAGACCTTCGCCGATCATTTCTCTCGTGATGTGGGCATCGCCCACTGAAAGCCTCAGGGAGCCGGTTGGCTCGGGGCGGCGTTCGCGGGCTTTTTACGTGATGCGATCCTGTTGAAGACGCGAAGCGCGCTGGAAACGCCGGACTGACCATTCGCGGAACTGACCGTCGCGGACTTCTTCTCTTTGGCGGATTCGTCGATCGTCGCGTCGTCGATGTAATCGACATAGCCGATCATCATCTCTTCCCAGGTCTGCTCGCCCCACCGGACCGACTTTTTGGGGTCGGGGTTATACGGGTTGTTCGTCGAGTTATCGAAGTGAGCGTAGCAGCGAATGATCGTTCCCTTCGGAATCGCCAACGGTTCGGTCAGGGTATAGTAAGACTGCCAACCGAAGTCGAACGCGGGGACCGACAGAACGGTCTCCTTGCGTCCGTCGGGAAACTCGATGTCGTACTTGAAATCCTTGCCTCGAAGGTGCATATGCGGCATGAAGCTGAGGATATGCACATCTTTTTTGAATTCGAACTCTGATGCCACGGGATAGCTCTCGGCA
>JAYVYS010000763.1:0-9241 GCA_043784005.1 Isosphaeraceae bacterium | reverse complement strand
GCATCCAACAACTGCTCAATCGGATGGCCCCGAAGAGTGAGTACGCACCGTTCAGATATCGGGTTGCGTCAACATAAGGCTTTTCGGATAGCCTCTTAGTGTAGATGAAACGAATGTCGTTCCCGCGTCCCCCCGTGGAAACGAGTCGTTCGATCTCGGCGGGGGCGGCGTGGTTGTTGAGGGCCACTGCTAGAGACCGCAATCGCGGGCCGCGATGAGCGTCACGCCACTTGCCCATCATTATTCGACGCAAGTGAGACTGTTCGAATGAAAGGTCGGTTTCGACAGCTTCCCTCAACGCGAACTCCGGACAGATGTTCTCGGAGTACCAAGCCTCTCCCACGCGTCGTGAACACACGCTTGATGAGGAACTCGATCCGAAAGCCGCCGAGATCGCCGGGGTGGTTCGAGCCACAGTCCAGCGATTCGTCGCCGCGTTCCGCGACGGAGGATGGAACGGACTGCGGCGATGGGACCCCAATCGACCTGAAAGCGAGATGGCGACGTTTCGCGAGTTGATCCGCGAATCCTTCGAAAAGCGGCGGCTCCAACGGTGGCCGAGGCGGGCGAACGCATCTTCCAACTCACAGGACGGCGACGTGGTGATCGGCGACAATTCGTTTTCCCGGGCCTCCGTCCAGTCCGTTTCGGCGGCGGCCTGGCACTCGGGACAGGTTCGGTTGCGGCACGAGTTATGGTCGACGCACCGGTCGCATTCCTCGACATATCCGCCGAGCGCGGCGGAGTCGGCAAGGTCGGGACGATTCAATTGGGCCGCTAGAATTGGAGAAAGAGAGTTGTTAAACTTTGGCTGAACACCGCCGCCTACCCAGGGAGATGCGCGTGCCCTCCCTAACATCGGCGCGACTCATGGGAACGAAGGCATGCCCTGATGAGCCAGGAACGTGAACCGGGACGCCCCTTGCGTCTCACCCTGGATCGCCGGCGGTTGCTTCGCAGCACCGTCCTGGGCGGCCTCGGGCTGAATCTTGCGGGCAGGCTTCGCGCTGCCGCACAGGTGCCGGACCGCAGCCTCCCCGTCCGCTCTTGTATCCTGATCTTCTACTACGGTGGTCCGAGCCACCTCGACACCTGGGACATGAAGCCGAACGCCCCGAGGGAGATCCGGGGCGAGTTTCGGCCAATCGCGACGAGTGTGCCCGGCATCCAAATCAGCGAGCACCTGCCGCACACCGCGAGAGTCGTCGACCGACTGGCGATCATCCGCAGCCTGCACCACCCGATGACGAACCACAACGCGGCCGCGTTCGCCGCGCTCAGCGGTCGACTCCCCGCGAAAGGGGACCTCGAACTTCTGGCAAACGACCGCAACGATCCTCCGTGTCTGGGGGCGGTGTTGAGCCATGAGATCCCCGAGCGCCATGGCCTGCCAACGTTCGTGGCCTTGCCACACGTGATGCACAACGTCGTCAAACTACCGGGTCAGGTCGCCGGGTTCCTGGGGTCAGCACACGAGCCGTTCCAGGTCATGTCCGACCCGAACGCGCCCGACTTCCACCTCAACGAACTCGAACTGCCTGGGAACGTCCCGATCGAACGTATGAGTCGCCGCGAATCGTTGCTGCGACAGGCCGAGAATACGGCCCCTGCACACGACCTCGATCCCTATCGCGAGAAGGCGGTCCGGTTACTCCAATCCGCCGCCGTGCGCCGCGCCTTCCGGATTGATAGGGAAGATCCGAAACTCCGTGATCGATATGGCCGCACCAAGCACGGACAAAGTTTGCTGCTGGCGCGGCGGCTTGTCGAGGCGGACGTTCCCTTCGTGACCGTTTACGATCACGAGACCAACGGCCAGGTTACCAACTGGGACGCCCACGCGGATGTCTTTCTTCGTCTCAAGAACGACCTTCTGCCACCTACCGACCAGGCATTCGCCAGTTTGATAGAGGATCTGACAGACCGTGGCCTGCTTGATTCGACGCTGGTGATCGCGCTGGGCGAATTCGGCCGCACTCCGAAGATCAATCCGTCCCGCGGTCGTGACCACTGGCCGTTTTGCTACAGCGCGGTCCTGGCCGGCGGCGGGGTCCACGGCGGTACCGTGTACGGGGCCAGCGACAGGATCGGGGCGTATCCGGATCGCGATGGAGTCTCGCCGGGTGACCTTGCCGCGACCCTGCTCTGGCGGTTTGGCCTCGAATCCACGGCCGAGGTGCGAGACTTATCAGGGCGGCCGTACCGTCTGGCAGAAGGTCAGCCCCTCTACTCGCTGTTCGGGAGCTGATCCCGGACGCATTGACGCACCGTTTACGCTACCGAAACCGAGCCGTTGCCATACGGACTGTTACCCAAAATGGTCTTTGAGAAAGACTGCTTGAAGCGCGACGGGTCACGGGCGGCAGCCTTGTCTCCGCTCAGACGGCTCGATGGACGGTCGCCGACGGCCAGGATGAGACAGAAAGCCCGGTGAGGCTTTGTGCCACGATTCCTGGGGACTTCTTGAGATGCGGCAGCACGGGGACACCTGCGAGACATTCCAGGGCCGGCTCAAGGATTTGGCTCGGTAGGGATCTAACTTTACTACTTGCCGGCCTGTAGCCAAGAATTGAATCGGATCGAGTCGGTGTTCGATCAGGTCAACCACCCCGAGATCCCTCGGCGAAGTGCCAAGTCAAAGGCGAAGCTGCGGGCCTCGGTCGAGGGCGGATTTGAGTCGTCCAACCGGAAACTCGACCCGAACTGTGAAAAAGAACTCAGGCCGGCTGCTCAGAGAGAGAATGCGGCCCACTTCCATTGACGGAGCGCCGGACACAATGTCAGGAGGTGAGGGATAAGACAAGAGTTCCTAAAACCGGTATTAAGACAAAGGTGTCCTGTCTTACGTCAGATCATGCGTTCCCGAGCAACATTCTCCCTGTATGACTCTCGTAAGCGCGCGTCGACTTCATGGACCGTACTTCAATCGATTTGTCCCGCCCTTTGAACAGCGATCTAATTAATTGAAGGGGGCGCCAGCGACTTTGGCGGTGAGGGAATCCCTGGCGTCGGAACCTTCTCGTTGCTCGAAGGCGAACTCGCTTCTGGCTCGGGGGCTCCGGCGGTACCCGAGCCGGACTCTTGGCAACCTGAGGCAGAGACACACATAGTCAGGATCATTACAACAAATCGACATGTGCCGATTCGTTTTCTCATCATTTCTCCTTCGCTACGCCTGATTCGCCAGCTGTCGCACGCTGAGTAAACTTGACCCAGACCCGGGAATGTCCCGGACGCGAGACAGACTGCGCCTCCCGCCAGTCCCACTGGATCTTGGCCGTATACTCCACTTCCCTCTCACCACCATCCCCTGGCCGTTGGTCGCGGCCATCGGGAAAGATGACAAAACCGCCCAGAAACGAGTCACTGACATAGTTCGCATCCCAGACCTCGAAAAAGAGCGGCTGGCCGTCGCGGAAAGACCGAGGCTGGTCGACTCCCGGATCGTTGGATCGGAATCCCTTCCATTCCGCGTCACGTACCGAGGATGCATGCCGGGTTCGCAGGACCTGTCGCACGCCGTCCGAGATGATGACGTAGGGGTCGACCGTCGCACCCTCCCGGGCAAGCTCGAATGCCCGGATCTTTGTAACCTCGATCATGACGTCGGGAAGGTCGCCGATGGCGCGGTCGCGGAGTCCACGGTACGCCCCAGCGTCGACCCAGGACTTCAGAGACGCCAGCCGCTCCTGGTAATAGGGATGGTCCAGCGGCTGTTCCTTGACGTATAGGATGAACTGGACAAACGGCTGGTATTGCCAGTCACGAAATTGCCGGATCACGGCCTGGGGATCGAATTCCTTCGCTTCAGGGTCGATCCAGGGGCTACTCGCTCGGAGCCCATGCTGCAGCCTCATGATCGCATCGTAGGCGGACCTGGGCTCGTTACAGCAGAGCAAACCGGCGCGGTCGGCGGAAAACTCGGCCTCGCGGCACCAGCTGAACAGCCGGCCCAGTGTCAGGGTAGGAAGGACGTTCTGGAAGCGGTCAGGCACCAGTCCCACGTTGATCCCCTGCACGACCGAGATGACCGCATACGACTTGCGTTTTAACGCGTCGTGCCCGCACTTGAGATGACCAAGCTCCCGCCCGATCACAAACTTCAACTCCTCAGGTCGCTCTTCGAAGAGGGTCAACAGGCCGCTGGTCAAGATGAGATGGTCGCGGCCGCCGGCCTGCAAGGCGTAGATCCGGGTCAGCGGGTTGTTACGGACATAGACTTTCGGCTTGTCTATTCCCAGGGTCCGAGCGCAATCGGCGACGATGCGGTCGACGGGTGCGAGGGCGGGTTGCCCCTCGACAGGGAAGGCTTCGGTGATCACGTTGGCCATCGTCCTGGCGTCGAAGTACGGATTGACCCAGTCGCCAACCTGGCCGGGCAGGGTGCCCAGGAGAGTCTTGACCCATTCATCAACATCGCCTCTGGTGGATGGGCCGACAAGCTGAGTCAGGAGCATGTCGCCGTGTGTCGCGATGTCGTACCGGGTGAAGCGACCTACCGTTCGTGTAGGGCTCTCGGCACGAGGCTCTTGGGAGGAACCGAGCAGGGCAAGTAAGAACACCAAAGCCCAACACGCGCCGAGCGGACGATTCCATATCATGACGACTTACCTCGCCCAGTGTTTTACCTGAACGACACTCGCCGGCTCACGATACTCCCGTGAAACGCATGGGTGTCGCATGCATGGCCAACCCCGGACATGATACGGCGGAAGAGACGTGTAAACTATAGTTTACCGACAGGTCGTCCGTCCATGGCTACCTTGATCGGCCATGCTGGGCGATGAATTGCGGAAGGCGAGAGAGCGAGCCGGTCTCACCCAGGAACAACTCTCGTTCCGGGCGGGGTTGTCGCGGCCTTACGTCTCAATCCTGGAACGGGGGTTGAAGTCACCGAGCCTCGAAACCCTGTTCCTGATCTGTGAGGCGCTCGGGGTCTCAGCTTCGGCCGTGGTGCGGCGGGTCGAACGGAGCCGAGAACCGAAGCAGAGCCCGTGAGTGGAGGTGTGAAGGCCGACCTCGGCCCGTTGGGCCCCAAAATTGCAACCCCGGTTCCTCTGATCAGCCTGACGGCCTAACGCGATCTCCGCGATGGTCCGTCGCGCGCTCCGCCAACGACCTCGGGAGCCACCCGCCATGGCGGATAACCTGACCATCGGTGTCGAAGAAGAGTACCAGATCATCAGTCCGGAGACGCGAGAGCTTCGCCCCCGCGCGTCTCGCGTGCTCCCCTCGGCCAGGAAGGAGCTAGGTGACGAGGTCACTAACGAGTTCTACGAGGCCCAGATCGAGATCGGCACTCCCATCTGCCACATCCTGGCCGAGGTTCGCACCGAGCTCATCCGCCTGCGACGGGGGGTTGTGAAGGCCGCGGAGCGCGACGGGAGCCGGATCGCCGCCGCGGGCACCCACCCCTTCTCCCGCTGGGAAGGCCAGCCCGTCACGCCCAAACCGCGTTATCTCGAACTTCAAGACGACTTCCAGCAACTCGCCCGCGAACAGATCATCTTCGGTTGTCACGTCCACGTCGGAATCGCCGACCGTGAGGACGCCATTCAGGTCATGAACCGTTGCCGACCCTGGCTCGCCCCGGTCATCGCTTTGGCGGCAAGCTCACCATTTTGGCTCGGAGATGAGACCGGCTACGCTTCCTACCGCACGCAGCTTTTCTCACGATGGCCGATGACGG
This sequence comes from Isosphaeraceae bacterium, assembly GCA_043784005.1. GTDB lineage: Bacteria > Planctomycetota > Planctomycetia > Isosphaerales > Isosphaeraceae > JAYUFP01. Next base: position 3,552 of record JAYVYS010000763.1, on the reverse strand, counting down.
GAACTCCGCACCTCTTCGCGTCGCGAGCCGACTTTGATGAACTCGTGGCGTCTCTTGTCGCTGTCGGTATGATTTCCGACGCCTCGAAGATTTACTGGGACGCTCGCCCCTCGTCCCATGCCGAGACCCTTGAATTCCGCGTCGCCGACGTCTGCCCCACCGTGGACGAGGCGGTGATGGTGGCGGGACTCTGCCGAGCTCTGGCTCAGACCTGTCTCGATCAGCACCGTAAAAACGTGCCGCTCGACGCACCTCGGCCCGAGTTGCTTCGTGCCGCGAGCTGGCGAGCCTCGCGTTTCGGACTCGACGGCGAACTCATCGACGTCCACGCCAGGAAATCCGTCCCCGCCCGAGTGCTGATCGAAACCATGTTGACGTTCCTCCGGCCGTCACTCGAACATTACGGCGATTGGGACGAGGTTTCGGCGCTCGTCCGGAAGACGCTCGACGTCGGCAACAGCGCCACACGTCAGCTCTGGGTCTTCGCCCAGTCAGGCCGCCTCGAAGACGTCATCGACCTCATTCTCCGAGAAACCGTGCAAGGGCTGTGAACCGCAAGAATGTCATCCTCGGTGACTTCCGCCGCCTTGTCGCGCGCTGCCGCAGAGTGCCCTTATGGCGTTGCGGATCGTCTCCATGTTCTCACGGATAATGTCCCAGCGGTCGCAAGGTCCAGGTCGTTACTCAACCTTATGCTCCATCTCATCGTGTCGTAGATCGCCACGACGCGGGCCTCCCGGACGATCCGACCCTTTTGCCGGTTGAATTGCTGTCTTGGACGGACTCGATTTCACGTTCCGGACGCTCCAGCTCATGGTTCGCCGATCGCCATCCGGCGAACTCACGACTCACGCGATGTGTCCCCTCCGTCTGACGAGCATCAGCGGGTCCTAACCTATTTCTTAGCAGGGGATTGAGTTCACACCTTTGCGTCTGTCAGGTGGTGCCAACCTGGTCCGCGTGGCTCAATTGGCAGGGCCTGGCACTCTCGGTGATGTCAAGTTAAAGGCTAGTGGGGTCAAGGTTTAAGTTGTCCAATCCGTAAATCCTACCGAAAAGCCGATGACTGTTCATTTCAAACTGCCAGTGATGCGAAGCCGAAGTGGCCACGCACAGATGCTCCGTTTTCCAAAGACCGGCATGCACGCTCAAATCTTGAATGTAAAAGAATCACGGTGGGGCACACGTGAAGTTTCATCGTGCTCTCCGAACGGATTAGGCGGTGATTCGCATCGCAACGGGATCCCACAGAATCATTTTGCCTTGCCGGTAGCTGTCGTTGCACAGCAAGGCGGGGGGGCCGCACGATATCTAAAGGCGGCATCTTCCTTCACGGGCTTTCCCTCCCGGATCGCCGCGAAGAATCGAGCGAAGTGATCGTAACGCGCGTCATTACCTGCGGGTGCCCGGAATTGGTCCATTGCCGTAATTACTGGTGGAAGAAATGGGTCTGGCTTTTCTTCCGAAGGTTTCTTCGCGAATGCCGTCTGCTGAGCGTTGGAAAATGAGGTCACCGAGTTATACCCTTTGAGGATCTCGTTCCGGGATGCCTTTGCGATTCCGACTTGTTTAACCTTAAAACCCTCGAACGTAACGTCGATGACACCATCACTCCCTACAAATCGGAACAGGGAGTTGTCACCGCTCCCATCCTCAAAGTCCGTCTGGAGCGATAACGTGAACGCCGGATGGTTCGTCGTGAGCGGGTAGTCCAGCAGTCCCATGATCAGATCGTAGACCTCGCGTCCGTCATTCCAGTACCGACGTCCGCCCATCGCCGAGATCTTCACCGGTCCGAGCGACCCTGTCGCCACATGGATCGCAGTGAGCAGGTGGACGAACAGATCGCCAGCCACGGCGGTACCGTAATCCCAATCGCTCTTGAGGGATTCCAGGGTGGTGGCGTCGGATGATCGTTGTATTCGCTACAATACCCCGACGGGCCTGATTGACAGCGCGCGACAGGATCGCGCCGCCACCGACGCTGGGATGCCTTCTGATGGTGAACACCCGCGACCTGATCGACGATGCCAAATGCTTCGAGACGATCCGCGGGATGCGGTGGCCGGAGGGCATCACCTGCTCTCATTGTTCGGCGACCGCCGTCACCAAGGACGGCCGGGACGACACCCAGCTCCACCGGCAACGGTACCTTTGCCACGACTGTGGGCGACGATTTGACGACCTCACGGGGACGATCTTCGCCGGCCATCATCAACCTTTGCGAGTCTGGATCATCTGCTTGTATTTTATGGGTCTGAACCTGTCCAGCTTGCAGATCTCCAAGGAGCTCGACATCGACCGAGACGATGTCCAAGCGATGATTCAGCAACTCCGACAAGGGGTCATCGATCGGCGGCCTCCCGTCGTCCTGTCCGGCGCGGTCGAGTGTGACGAAGTCTATGTGGTGGCGGGACATAAGGGGAATCCCGAGGTCGTGAAAAAAAAGCGAGAGTCGGACGTCGCCGCCGGCTGAAGCGGGAACGGGGACGTGGGACGCTGGAGAAGGAGAAGCCGCCGATCTTCGGCATGATCCAGCGGACCGGCGAGGTCGTGATTCGAATGCTGGCGAACGTCAAGCAGGTCACGATCGGCCCGCTGATCCGCGAGACGATCGCCGAGGGGAGTGTGGTCTATACCGATGAGTACGATATCTACAGCCGTCTCACCGAATGGGGTTATACCCACCTCACGGTCTGCCACGCGGCGGGGGAATTCGCGCGAGACGACGACGGGGATGGGTTCTGTGAAGTTCACGTCAACACACTGGAAGGCTTCTGGTCATTGTTGCGCTCGTGGCTCCGTCCGCACCGCGGGATCTCGCAGGAGAAGTTGCCGTTGTACCTCGGGTTTTTCGAGTTCGTTCACAACGTCCGGGCCCGTGGCAAAAGCTTACTGGGGGCGTTGATCAGCCTTCTGATCACACCACCCCGGAATCCCTCATGAGCCTTCAAGGTTTGCCTGTTCGCCCGGGTGGGTGTACCTCGTTCTCCCGCGCGATGCTTGACCGATTGCCCGATCCCAGGTTCGATGGACATCGACGTATCGAGACCGACGATCGCGAGGGAGAAGAGCGGACTCTGCGGAAATCGCGATCCGGCCCATCATCCTTCAGACGCGAAGCATAGGCCGGATTCCGGGTTCGCGGGAGACCCTTCAATGCATGAATACACGCAGTCCGGTGGCTTGCCCGAAATAGGCTTCCAGGGCCGTCGCGAGTTCCTTGCCGCGACGGGACTGCTGCCGGTTCTCGCTGCGTTCTTCCGCAGCCCATGGGCCACGGCCGGGGGTGGGGAAGCGCCGAGTCGCAACCGGTTCTTCTTCACGTCACAGGGCAAGACAGCGCTCGTGAACGCCGACGGGAGCGGCCTGCGGTACTTCCACTTCGACAAGCCCGGCCAGGCCACCTGGCAACCCACGGCGACGTTCCCCGACGGCCGTCGCATCCTCTTTCTAAGTATGGAACCCCGGCGCGATGGTCCCGGGCGGCCGTTCAGCGAGTATTACACGCAGACCCCGACGCACCTCTGGATCCACGACCTTGATACCGGC